>CAKSXP010000069.1 GCA_934515035.1 uncultured Oscillospiraceae bacterium | reverse complement strand
GTGTTCCAGACCTCGCATAAGAGCATTCCCGACGGACATAAGAAGCGACATAGAAGTTGCATGGCGTACTGATGAATCCAATCCCGTTATAACCGGTATCATAGACAAAATTAAGAAAAAACTGAGCACTTTCGAATAGTATCGGCGGCTCCCGCAAATGTAAACTCGCGGGAGCCGCTCCATTTTAGTTGACATTGTGCGCCGTAAATCCTGCTTTTCACCCGCCCCTGCGGAAAGTATAATCATAGTATCCGAAACAACAGGAGGGACTCAGAAATGGCTGATATCGAAAAAAGACTCGAAGCGCTTGAAGCGGACTATAAGAAAACAATAGCGGAACTTCGGCTCGATCTTGCAAAAGAAAAGGCGGTAACGCAGATCCAGAACTGCATGGGACGCTATGCCTATATGCACACCGGCGGTATGCATACGGCCTGTCTTGAATGTTTCGCAAACGGAGCCCCCGATCTGACGATAGAGATCGGGCCGACCGGCGTCTACCGCGGACCCGACGCCGCTATGCGCGTATACGGTCTCGGACACAACGAATATGAGGCGGATCGCATCGGCTTTATGGCTGAGCATGCACTCACGACCCCGGTGATCGAAGTCGCAGACGATCTTCAGACGGCCAAGGCGATATGGATAAGCCCCGGCCACGAGACCGCGCCGGATCCCGAAACGGGAAAATACGAGGGCGACTGGATCTGGGGACGCTACGCTATGGATTTCAAATGCGTGAACGGCGAATGGAAGATCTGGCATTTCCAGATGTTCCCGACTTTCAGATGCGACTATTATACCTGCTGGACGGATACCGAGCCCGACGACAGAGTGCAGGAGCGCAAGCGGCTTGAGGCAGGGCTTGACATGAATGTCCCGATGTTTGACGCCGCCCCCGCAGACGAGCCGACGACATTCTTTGAAGAATATGCGACAGACCGCGTAATGAAGTTCTGGCCGCAGCCGCCCAGGCCCTATGCGACCTTTGAGGGCACGCAGAGCATGGTCGGAGCACCTCCCGAGGATGTTGCGGTCACAAACAACTACAAGAAATAAGCAGAAATTAAATAGAATTGGAGAAAAACTATGGCAGACACCAAGATTGTAAAAGACACATGGGTCGTTGAAGAGACAACATATCTCGACGAACTCACCATTGAAGAGGGCGGCTCCATCGCCGCTCCCGAGGGCAAGGTCCTTGCGCTTTCCGTTGACGGACGCGGCTTTGAGGCAAAGCCCGGCTACTATTACGGAAACGTCGTCATCTCCGTTGCGGAGCCCTATATGCTCGCGCCCTCCTGCATTTTCCGCGACTCCGGCCGCTGGTCCCCGCTCCGTGCCGCCGTCGTCGTCAAGGACGGCAAGCTCGTCGAAGGCGAGAGCATGCCCGCGCACGTCGTAAGCGGAGAGATCTCCGGAAAATCCGCGCGCGACTTTGCCGTTACCACGATCGACCCTCATTTCAACGGTCTTGTCATCGCCGGAGACACGGATTATCTCGTCGATAACGCATACATGGCCTTTGAGGGCAAGGGCGACAACGACTTCGAGGGCTGCGGAGCCGGCATCGCCTGCTATGACAGCGCAAGAGTCAATATCAAGAACTCCCGGTTCCACTTTAACGCCGTTACCCGCTGCACCGTTCACTGCGGCGGAGATTCGATAGTCCGCATCGAAAACAGCGAGCTTCGCAACGACAGCCCCCACACCGACATGCGCCCGGCCTGGGTCATGGGCCTGGACGGCACGAACCGCGCCATTCAGCTCTGCGACCGCGCCTCCGTCGAATTCATCAACTGCGACCTCAAGTCCAACGGCTGGGGCGTTATCTCCGTTGACGGTCCCATTCAGACCCGCATGCTGCTCAAGGACACCAGGATGGAGCTCTCCGGTACCCGCGCCCGCGGCTACGGCGCCTTTATCTTCGGCGACTGCAAGGCAGAGTTCGATCACTGCGAGATTAACGTAAACGGCTATCCCCTTCTCATCAACACCGAGCGGAACGCCATTGCAAAGGTGACGGGCGGAACGGTCATAACCGCTCCTCTGTACGGCACCATGTTCTTCCGCGATGAAGCGGGAACGCTCATCATGGACAAGGGCTCCGTCATAAACTCCCGTCAGGCCTGCCTTGTGTTCAAGGCCAGCAACAGCTTCTGCTACCTCGACGACGTTTCCCTCAACGCCGAAAACGGCGTTATCTGCCAGATGATGGACAACGACGACCCCGGCGTCATGGTCGACCACTTCTGTCCTCCCGTCGACGAGATCGACACGCCGATCGAAGGCCGAGACCTCACCACCGGCGACAAGAGCCGCGACGTTTTCCTGTATATCTCCAACAGCCAGCTCAAGGGCGATTTCCTCAACTCTTCGACGAACCTCAAGGCTAACTGCCGCGTAGCGGGCAACACTCACTTCGACCTCAACGACGATGCTCTCAACGAGACGATCGGCGAATCCCTCTCCGTCAGTCAGGATCTCGTATATCAGGATGACGAAACTCAGGGCGCCAAGAACCTCGTTATTGAGCTCAAGAACGCTTCCATCATCGGCGTCGTCAGCTCCGCCGTTCAGAAATACCGCGACGGCGTCACCCGCATCGACGACAGGAACCAGTACGAGCTGACCAACGTCATCCAGACCCCCGCTCCCGCCGTCAACAACGGCGTCATCCTCTCGCTGGATAAGGACTCCAAGTGGGTCGTGACCGGCAAGAGCTATCTCACCGCTCTGGACATCGCTGAAGAGGCGATAGTCGATGCAAAGCGCATGACCGTAAACGGCGTTGAAACGCCGATCGGCCCGGGCAGCTACCGCGGCGAGATCGTGATCGAGTAATCCACGCATACTTTGACATATCCTGCGCACATGCCGCTGTGCGCAGAGACCCTACAAAAAAGCAAGCGCCGCGTCCCAACAGGGGCGCGGCGTCAGTTTTTAAAGGTTGCCGGTAGCATACATTACGGCGGTCATCGCGATGACGGGAGCCGTCTCGCAGCGGAGAATACGCGGGCCCATGGATATCGGCGTCATTCCCGAGAGGCGCGCCATCTCCGCCTCATATGGCTCAAAGCCGCCTTCCGGCCCGGTTATTATCGCGCAGGAAACAAACTGTCCCGCATTCTCGATGGCCTGTTTTATCGTCATGCGTTCTCCCGTTTCATACATGAACAGACGCAGATCCGACTTTTTGGCTATCTCGAGCGCATCTGCAAACGCGGGCACAAAGCTCAGCTCCGGTATGCGTCCGCGGCCCGACTGCTTTGCAGCCTCCTCCGCAATGCGGCGCAGCCTTTCCAGCTTTTTCTCCACGCTCTTGCCCTCCGGTCTCGCAACGCAGCGGTCGCAGAGGAACAGGACGATCTTTCCGGCCCCCGCTTCCGTACATTTCTGAACGAGATAGTCAACGCGCTCTCCCTTTGGGAACCCCGCAAGGACGGTGCAGTCCACCGTGGGCTCAGCAGGGCACGGTCCGGTTTCGAGTATCTCGGCCTCCACCTCTCCCTGCCCGAAGCGGCTTATGCGGCATTTGTGATCCGTTCCGTCTCCGTCGCAGACGACAACGCGGTCGCCTATTTTCATCCGCAGCACCCTTACATGCTCGGCATCGCTGCCCGTTATCATCGCATAGCCCTTTGCGGCATTTGTTCCGGCAATAAAAAATCTTGGCATTATGTAAACCTCCCTGGCAGAGAAAAAGTCATATATCAGAATTATCGCACAAATTTCGCCTCAGTGCAAGGATTAACGGCGCGCCGCGTGCCGGCATAGCATGAATACAGGGAGGTGATCCCATGAATGAAAGGAGCACGCCGTCGGAGCTCGACAGGCTTTGCGAAATGATGGACAACGAGCTTGCCTCCGAACAGTATTACAGGCAGCTGGCTCCAAAGTTTTCAAAACAGCCGGCTCATCGCCTGCTTCAGGCGGCTCAGGACGAAGCGCGGCACCTCCGGGCGCTCCAGATGGAATACTTTCTGCTTACCGGCGACAGCTATTCGCCGTCTGCGGAAAATGCGGAGATGCCCGGCTGTCTTTCCGCTCTGCGCAGCGGTTATCATGCAGAGAGGGCCGCTTATGACGGCTATATGACGGCCGCGCAGGAAACGGCTTCAACGGCGCTGGCGGCGGTTTTTATCGACAACGCGGCGGATGAAGCGCGCCACGCGCAGATGCTGCGGGAAATGATCGGCAAAGCGCTGGGTTAGATGCGTCCAAGCCCGCCGGGAAAGTCCGGAGCGGTCTTCCGGCGTCAGGAAGCCTTTTTGACAGGCAGAGCCGTCTCACCGGATGGGGTGAGGCGGCTCTTGATTCGTTGAATATCGCTTACCAGATCATAAGCTTTTCGGCGTCACGCCTGAGTTCCTCGCGGAAGTCGGGGTGCGCGACGGCGATCAGGTTGTTGACACGCTCCTTGACGCTGCGTCCGCGCATCGGCGCAATGCCGTATTCCGTTACGATATAATCGACGCTGTTGCGCCCGATCGAAACGCCGGATCCGGCGGGAAGCTGCGCGGTGATGGAGGAAATGGTGCCGTTCTTCTTCGTGGAATGGACGGCGACTATCGAGCGGCCTCCGGGAGAATGGATCGCGCCCACCGCCGTATCACAGGCGCCGCCGGTCCCGGAATACTGCCGTGAACCGATAGACTCCGAGCACGCCTGACCGGTCAGGTCAACGGCAAGCGTCGTGTTGATGGAGACCATGTTCTCATTCTGCGCAAGCACGGTCGGATCGTTGACATAGCTGCCGCGCATCATAAGCACGCCGGGGTTATCGTTCAGCATATCGTAAAGCCGCTGCTCGCCATAGGCAAAAACGCCTACCATCTTTCCGCGCAGGAGCGACTTGCGGCTGCACGTAACAACGCCCGCCTCAACAAGATCGACAAGGGAATTGGTGAACATCTCGGTGTGGACGCCGAGGTCGTGCTTATCCATGAAGCACTGCGCCGCGGCATCGGGAATGGAGCCTATTCCGAGCTGTATCGTGTCGCCGTCGTTGACAAGCTCCGAGATATAGCGGCCGATCGCAAGGTCGGTCTCGCCCAGCGCGCCGCCGCGCGGAAGCTTGACTATCGGGTGGTTGACTTCCACTATCGCGTCAACGTCGCGGATATGCACTTCGGTGTCGCCCAGTATCCGGGGCATATTGGGATTTATCTCGAGGATAACGGTATCCGAGGCCTCAAGCGTGTCCTTCTCGTGGATAAGACACATGGAAATGCGCATATAGCCGTGTTCATCCATCGGCGTTGCCTGCGCCATGAACACGTTGGGCTTGTGGTGATACATCCAGCGGCTGGCAGAGTTGTGCAGGTCGGCGGGATAGAAGCTCTGGAGCCCGCGTTTGTGGGAAACGCGGTTGCCGCCCATCATAAAGATAGCCTCGTTATGGAAAAATTCCCTATACTGCTCGTCGCAGGTATACGGAAATTCATGAACAGTCATTCCGCAGAGGACCGTAATATCGCGCACTGCGGGCGTTATTGTATGCAGGTTCTGGAGCAGCGTCGTCGGCTCGATGCCGCACTGGCCCGCAACTACGGTATCGCCTGTCTTGATAAGGGACAGCGCCTCTTCGACCGTTCTGAGCTTGCTCTGATATTCTCTTTCGTATATGCTCATTGGTGGATATTCTCCTTTGCCTGATAAATTATCTCAACTTTTTGATTTTACATTGTTTATCCGCTTTTTTCAATAGGTTTGACGAAAAAATAACATTTTTGCTTTTGGGAACATTTCAGAGGCACAAGCGTCCAATAATCAGCGGTAATTCCCATTGCGACAGGAATGCCTATACATTTCCCGCACAATGGTGTATAATACATCCCTGCAATCAGTTTTTCAAAGGAGCGATTCTCAAATGAAAATAATGAAAAAACTTGTCTGCCTTGCGCTGTGTCTCTGTCTTATCGCGGGGCTGGGCGTTTCCGCCTTTGCCATCAATGCGGGCGACGCAAGAGCCGTCATCGGCGCAAACCTTACGGAGGATCAGATATCCAGCGTATATTCCGCCTTCGGCCTGACGCGCGGCAGCGTCACGGAGCTCAGCGTCACAAACGACGAAGAGCGCCAGTATCTTGACGGTCTGGTAGACAGCAGCCTTATCGGCACACGTTCGATCTCCTGCGTCTATATCGAGATCCTCTCCGAGGGCAGCGGTCTTCAGATCAGCACCTCCAACATAAGCTGGTGCACGCAGGAAATGTACGTCAACGCCCTCGTCACCGCCGGCATCGACGACGCCAAGGTCATCGTTGCCGCGCCCTTCGCCGTCTCCGGCACGGCCGCGCTGACGGGTATCTACAAGGCCTATGAGGACATAACCGGAACGGAGATAAGCGAGGAGGCCAAGCTTGCCAGCACGCAGGAGCTCGTTATAACGGCCGAGCTTGCCGACGAGATCGGTTCTTATGACGCGGTCACGATAGTAAACGAGCTCAAACTCATCCTCGACGAAACGGTCAATATGACCGACGCCGAGCTGCGCGATGAGATCGTCTCCATCGCGGACGATTACAACGTTGTTCTCAGCGACAGCGAAATAAGCCGCCTCGTCTCCCTCTGCCGTTCTCTCGAGGGGCTGAGCGACAGCGAGCTGAAGGCCAAGGTCGAGTCCATCCAGAAGGCGCTGGTCAGCATGTCCAACGCAAAGGACAAGGTCACCGGCATCGTCACATCCATAAAAAACTTTTTCGAGTCTGTCGGCAATTTCTTCTCCAACCTCTTCGGTGGTAAAAAATAAGCCGTAAACAGCACAGCCCCCGGGAACCTGAAACGGTTCCCGGGGGCTGTTTTTATTTATTCTCCGAATATCGCCTCTACTCTCCGGATATATGCCGGGAGCGCGCCCTCGAAGTCAACGCCAAAGCGGCGCGGAAGTTCTCTGTTCAGCGATCTGGCTATGCTGTCCGAAACCAGTCCCGCGGCCGCATCCAGCGCCTGGCCGACGGAGGCCCCGCGGACCAGCAGCGCCGCAAACGCGGAGGCAAATATATCCCCCGTGCCGAAAAAAAGTCCCTCCCGCTCCGGTCCGAAGGCCGTATAAACGCTCCCGTCCGAGCGGTCAAGCGCGACCATGCCGATCTTCCCGGTGGAATCGTCCGGATGCACGCCGGTTATCGCGATCACCCGCGGCCCGAGCTTCTTCAGCTCCCGCAGCAGCTTTTCGATATACTCTCTGCCATACGGCGGCTTTTCGGGAAGCGGCAGCCCGGTCAGGAGCGCGGCCTCCGTCACATTCGGCGTTATGACCTCCGCCCGCTCGCAGAGCTTTTGGAACGCCCGGCACATGCGTTCCCCGAACCCCGTGTAGTATTGGCCGTTGTCCGCCATTACCGGGTCGACTATAAGCATCGTCCCGTCGCCCGACAAAAGCTCAATGACGCGCTCCAGCACCTCTACCTGCTCCGGATTTGTGAGATATCCGGAGTATATGCCGTCGAAATGCACGCCCTCACGCGCCCAGTGTCTGGCCATAGGCTCCATATCCTCCGTCAGGTCATGCACCGTATAGCCCGTAAATTCGCCTGTGTGGGTCGAGAGCACCGCCGTCGGCATACAGGAGCACTCAACGCCGCTCGCAGACACGACCGGCAGCGCGACCGTAAGCGAGCACTTGCCCACGCCCGAAAGGTCGTGTATTGCGGCTATTCTTCTGAGTGGTTCCATAATTTAATACCTCAAAGCAAAAAACTGGCGGAAATTCAGTCTCCCGAGCCCTAAACAGTTCCACGCCGGACAGAAAAAAGACTTCCGGAAAATTCCGGAAGCCTTTTCTTCGATCATCAGGCGTCGTAGTTCATCTTGAGCTCGCCGCCGGACAGAATTGTTTCAAAAGCGTCTTCCAGGGTAGTGACATTTTTCTTATACACATAATAATCCACTTCCCCGTCAACTGCAACAGCATATTGCCTGTCATTTATCTCAAAAAACTCAACGGTTTTTTTCGTTCCGTTCAGCAGATTGAGAATTATCGTATATTCAGGCTTTCCGCTTATCCTCTCACCCGCCGCGACTTCGCCGATTATGCGGAAGTTCAGCGTCCGGACAAACAGCCGGCGGCAGTTCGTCTCGCTGAGAGGTTCGCCGTTTATCGTCGCTTCTATCGAGGCGACCTCGTCGCCGTTTCCATTCACCCTTGTGCCGTGGGTCAATTCAACGAGATACTCCTCGCCGTTCATATCATACTCAATGGAGGAAACATCAACTATGTTCGTATACCACATGATCCTGTTCATGAGGTCGATATAGTTCAGGTCCAGCCACGTAAAGGCCTCCTCCGGGCATATGATGACAGTTCCCGGCGATTCCTTGAGCATTACGTAATAATAATACTTTTCATATTTTCCGCCTATCAGGATATCAACGCTGTTTCCAAGACCGTCATGCATTTCAAGCTCTGCCGGCATATCAAATCCGTAATCCGCGTATTCCTCCTCGGAAATATCGGTCAGGACTCCGGCGCTGGTGAGCTTGGCCGCAACATCGAGCACATAGGCCTTGACCGTAGTATCGTTGCAGGAACCCGTAACGGGCGACGACATGAAATATGCGGAGCCTGTTATGTTCCCCTCCGTCAGGTCATCCAGATCCTCGAGCGACAGCTCGATCTCCGTCCCGTCGCGCTGCACCATGCGGACATAGTTGATGTTCTCGTATATCGCGTCATCCTCATAGATCGGGAAAAGCGTTATGTTGCGGTATTCTATCTCC
>CAKSXP010000068.1 GCA_934515035.1 uncultured Oscillospiraceae bacterium | reverse complement strand
CGCCCATAACGAGCACCATTCCGGTGGTGCATATCGTTTCGCAGGCGACGCGGGCGTTTTTGTCGTGGGCGAGTATTTCGTCAAGCACAGCGTCGGAGATCTGGTCGCAGAGCTTGTCGGGATGTCCTTCGGTTACGGACTCGGAGGTGAATATCCGGTTTGCGTTGTATGCTTTCATTATGGTCAATACCTCGTTTCGGCAGTATTTTCATTTGTCTTTAACTGAGATATAATAGCATAGTTTTTTTCTTCGGGAAAGAGGGAAAATACATTTTATATATTAATATTGAAGCCAAAAACCGCCATCTGTGTAAAGTTTAAGATTTATACATAGACAAGGAAGGCAAAAAAGGTTATTATTGATAAGCCGACGGTAAATTCCGTCAGCATAACGGAGGTAATTCGCTATGAGAAAACTCATGCGGTCTGTTGACCGCTTCTGCGCCCGGCACCCGCACTTCGGAATACAGAATCTTATGATCTTCATCATCGTGGGAAACGCGCTGGTATGGCTGTTTTCGATGATGGATACGACCGGGACTCTGCTGGGCTATCTGTATTTCAGCCCGAAGGACATTCTGCACGGCCAGGTGTGGCGGCTCGTGACATTCGTGCTGATACCGGAGAGTACCAGTCTGCTGAGCTTTGCGCTGTCGCTGTATTTTTATTATTTCATCGGGACGACGCTCGAACGTCAGTGGGGACAGGCAAAGTTCACGCTCTACTATATTTCCGGCGTGGTGTTCACGATCGTCTACGGCTTCGTGATATACTTCATAACGGGCGTCAACTGCGGCGCGACGGCAACGTATATAAACCTTTCGATGTTTTTCTCGTTTGCAACGCTGTTTCCGGAAACGCGCGTGCTGCTGTTTTTCATTATCCCGATCAAGATCAAATGGCTCGCGATCGTGGACGCCGTGTTTTTCGTTATCGCCGTGCTGCTCAACAGCTTCCCAATGAATCTGCTGCCGGTCGTGGCGGTCCTCAATTATCTGCTGTTCTGCGGCGACTGGCTGTTCGACTATGTGAGACCGGCGCGTATAAAGCAGCGCCGCTGCACCGTGAATTTCAGGCGGGAGGCGCAGCGCATCAACCGCGAACAGGCGCGCAGGCCGTATAACCGCAGGTGCGAGGTCTGCGGAAGGACGGACACGGACTATCCGGGGCTGGAGTTCCGCTATTGTTCAAAATGCGCGGGATATCACTGCTTCTGCATCGACCATATAAATAATCACACACATTTCACCGAATAGGAGCCGATAAATTGAAAAAGAATAAGCTTACGGGAATAATGATGATAGTTGTCGGGGTCGTGCTTGCGGTCGTCGGATATATCGTCCTTCCGGAAACGCTGATAGTACAGTTCGGGGTGGATGATTCCGTGGCCGGAGCGCCCAAGCTCGCGGCGCTTGCGATATTCCTGATCATCGACGCTGCCGGTGCGCTCGGATATATGCAGAACGAGGAAAAGAGAAACATGCTCTTTATCTCGGGCCTTGGCCTGCTGCTGCTCGTGCTGTCGTTCGTTATCAACATCCCGCGCGCTTTCTGACCATGGCGGAAAAATTTGAGACTCCGCGGATCCCCGGCACGCTTGCGCCGCTGGAGGATGCTGGCGCGCTCGGGCGCGATGAGTTCGGGGACCCTGCTGCTGTAAGGGGAGCGGACGTTTGCGTCGAGGCGGAGGGACGGGACCTTTCAAAGCTGGAAATGTCCGGCTGCCTTGTCCGGAACTGCCGTTTCGGCGGAGCGGATATGTTCGGCGCGGCGTTCACAGATGTTGTTTTTGACCGGTGCGACTTTTCAAACTGCGTCATGCGCGATGCCTTTTTTCTGCGCTGCGAATTTACCGGCTGCAAGCTGACGGGGACGGATATGTCCGGCGCGGTCATAAAGCACACCGCGTTTCGCGGCTGCGTGCTGAAGCTTGCAAACTTCGCCGGAATGAGCACGGACGCTGTATCTTTCGAGGAATGCGATCTTGCGGGGGCTGTGCTTCAGGAGTGCAGGTTAAAGCGCTGTGAAATGAGACGCTGCGGGCTTCGGGGCGCGGTCCTTTTCAGGACGCCGCTTCGGGGGATGGACCTTACGGGCTGTGATATAGAAGGAATATCCGTGTCAGAGTCGAAAAGCGAGCTTCGCGGCGCAAAGATCAGCTTCAGCCAGGCCCCCGTAATAGCCGGACTTCTTGGCATGGAGGTCGAGTATTGATGAAAAGGAGAATAGGAAATGTCAGTTAAGACGATAACCAAAGAAAATTTTGACGCGGAAGTGCTCAGCTCGGACAAGCCGGTGCTTGTTGATTTCTGGGCCGAATGGTGTATGCCCTGCCGCATGCTCTCGCCCGTGGTCGACGAGATGGCGAACGAGAACGCATCCGTCAGCGTCGGGAAGATAAACGTTGACGAACAGCCGGAGCTTGCCGCGCGGTTCGGCGTGATGAGCATACCGACGCTCATTGTTTTCAAAAACGGCGAGGCCGTGCAGAGATCCGTCGGCGTTATACCGAAGGCACAGGTGGAGGCGCTGGTCACAAATGTATGACGTCGCGATAGTGGGCTTCGGCCCCGCCGGAGTATCGGCGGCGCTGTATACGGTACGGGCAGGGTTTTCGACCCTGCTCGTCGGCCGTGACGGCGGTTCTGTTGAGAAAGCGGCGGAAATAGACAACTATTACGGCGTTGAGGGCCCTGTGAGCGGCGCCGAACTGCTTGAAAGAGGTCTGTCTCAGGCGAAGCGCCTCGGCTGCGGGATCATGCACGCAGAGGTGCTCGGTCTCGGCTGGAACGGGAATTACACGCTCACGACCGGCGCCGGGGAGATACAGGCGCGCAGCGTCATCCTTGCGACCGGCGCAAAGCGCGGCTCCGCGCCGGTAAAGGGACTGAGCAGGCTTGACGGCGCGGGCGTCAGCTGGTGCGCCGTCTGCGACGGATTTTTCCACAGGGGAAAGCCGGTCGCGGTGCTCGGCGCGGGCGAGTATGCCCGGCATGAGTGCGAACAGCTCATCGGCGTCGCCGGCAGCGTGACCGTTCTGACAAACGGCGAGAAGCCGCTGTGCGCGATGCCGGACGGAGCGGATGTAATTGAAAAGCCGGTCGCGGAGCTGCTGGGGGACGGCAGACTTTCGGGCGTGCGCTTTGAGGACGGCACAGAGCTGGAACTGTCCGGCCTGTTTGTAGCCGTCGGCGCCGCGGGCGGCACGGAGCTTGCGCGCAAGATCGGCGCGCCGGTCGAAAACGGCTGTGTTGCCGTTGACGCGGAAATGGCGACGATGCTCCCCGGACTGTTCGCCGCGGGAGACTGCGCAGGGACGGTCCGTCAGGTGTCCGTTGCCGTCGGACAGGGCGCGATCGCCGGAATGAGCGCCGCACGCTGGCTCAGAGAGCAGAAATAGTACATATCAGAGACATCAAAAACAACAACCGGATGCAGGAAAACGAACTGCATCCGGTTGTAATTTTTTTTGCGTAATTTTTTGTAACCAAAATAGTTATCCAGAACGGAGAATAAGCGCTCCAAAGTGGGATGGAAGTGGGGTAAAATGCGCAAAATATTCTACATTATAAATATATATCAGGCAAAAAACGTGGTAAGTAGTGTTAATTAAATAACAATTGTTGCAAAGTGTGTCGAAACCTGCTATTATCGGAAACACGAAATTACAAAAGCTGAAAAAATGGTATCAAAAAGATACAAAATCGATATCAAAATAGAAACTGAAAGGTAACAATCACGAGCGTGGCGCATATATTTGTAACAGTCACCGCGAAGTGATCGTTTGGACGGCGGAGCAGCTCCGGTCCGCCGAACCGGAAAGGAGATCATTGATATATGAAAAAGCTGATCATTCTGATAACGGCATTGCTGACGATAACCGTGCTTGGCGCTACGGCCTATGCGGATTATGATCCGGAGACCGACTATCTCACAGAGATGATAGCGGCGGCGCAGAACGGGGATATGGAGGCCGGTTATGCCGCCGAGGCGGCTCGCAGGGCAAAGCTGGAAGAGCTGGGCCTGTCCGGGACGGACATAAGCTTTGAGGACCTCTATCTGCTGTCAAAGATCATTTATGCCGAGGCCGGAAGCGAGTGGCTTTCCGATGAATGGAAGATGTGTGTGGGGGAAGTCGTTCTCAACCGTGTGGCGTCCAGCGAATTTCCGGACACGATCTCGGATGTGCTCTTTCAGCGCGGACAGTATTACAGCCGCAGCAGTACATATTTTGCAAACCTGAAGCCCTCCGAGCGCTGCGTCAATATTGCGCTGGAGCTGCTTATGGGAGAGCGGTATATGAACGATCCTTCGGTCGTGTTCCAGGCGAATTTCCGCCAGGGCTCCGGCGTGTGCGAGCATTTTTATGATGCCTATCTCGGCTCAACATACTTCTGTTATTCCAGCCGTCCCTGGCTGTATGAGGACACGGAGGACTCAGACGGAGAAAACGAGGAAAAGGCCACGGTCGAAGAGGCCGACAGCACTGAGGATTCGTTTGAGCTTGAGAGCGTGATCATTGAGGGCTTTGAGACTCTTCCGGGCGCGGAGGAGGACTATCCTGCGACCATAGCGTCCTTCGGAGGAGACTGACCGCAAATATAATAAACGAAGCCGTACAGCGTGTGCTGTACGGCTTTTTTATATTGTATTTGGCGCCGAAAGAGGCATAATGTATATAGCGGCTCTCAGAAAATGTCTTCCTCGACGTGATCGGGCGACTGTTCGAGAAGCTCCGGCTTGCGCATGAAATATTTCATGTATTTGAACGCCGTGGCATAGCTGTGGCCGTCGCAGATGCGCTCGTCGGATACAACGGTATAGTCGATATATTTTTTCTCGACGACGTTGCCATCCGCGGCAACGGCATACTCGCGGCGCTTTGCGCCGAAGGAAATGAACACGGGCAGATTGCCGAAGTTGTATATGTGGTGGTATATCGGCGGGATACCGAGTGAACCGAGGTCGGTTATTATCATCGAACCGTGGAACGGGCTGGCGCCGAGCAGCGCTTTCGGCAGCAGATCGAAGTAATCCAGCAGGTTCAGGAGCCATACGGCGAACTTGAGGAACAGACCGGGCAGACGGCAGAGAGCGTTTGCGGCCTTTTCCGTGCCGTTATCGCCGGTATCGGCCTTTATCTCGTCGATGACGGCATTAAACTTGCGGTATACGTCAAAGACAGTGTCGGTCGGCTCGAACTCGACCTTTATGGTCGTCTCACTCGCGTCGGTGGAGAGACCGCGCTTGACCGCCATCACGACCTCGATCGTGTTGCGGGCGAAAATCTTCTGCCCTCCGATAAAGCGATTGATATAGGGACATTGGGAGGCGACGCGGATATATGCGGCGATGAAAAGATGCAGCATGCCGATACCCTTCCAGCCCTCGGCGCGCTTGGCGCGGAGCCACCGGTCGATCTCCGTTATTTCGACGCTGTCCTCAAAAAAGTTGCAGGCATCGTTGCGCTTTACCATTATATATGGTATGAATTTGTTGAACGCGGAAAGAGAACGGATCTGGCGGCCCTCTTTACGGTCACCGATGCGGCGTTTATAGGTGGTTTCGGCCATGGCGCTGCCTCCCAACAGTTAAAATTATTAATTAAAAAAATTTAGGTATTTCCCTGTGTACGCATTATTATATAAAGGATAGTATCAAAAGGCAAGAAAAAGTTGATAATTGTCGGAATAATGAAGTGCCCGGATATTTTTCCGGCTGTGCGGAAGCTCTCCGGCAAAATGTCTTTTTGTGAAATTTCAATTGAAATTGTGACTGATCTGGTATAAAATGATTCAGTATATTTACCCGGTAATGTATGAGAATAACGGTAATTACGCCTCATTTAATTACGGCGGGAGGTGTTTGAATGTCATTGGAAGCGATAAAAACCATAAGTGAAGCCGAGGAGAAGGCGAAAAAGGCAAGGGCGGAAGCCGCTGCTGCATCGAAAAAGGCGATCAGCGACGCGGAAGCGGCCGGGATCCGGGCCGTCGCAAAGGCCAGGGCCAAGGCGGAGGAAGAACTGCGGGAGCTGGTCAAAAAAGCGGACGAAAAAGCAAAGGCCCAGGCTCTGGAGCTTGCCGCGTCAACGGAAAACAGAATGGCCTCCATGCGCGTGCGCGCGGAGGGCAATCTGAACAAGGCGGCAGAGCTTGTCGTTGAAAGGATAGTGAACAGCTGATGGCAATTGTAAAAATGAAAAAGCTGCTCATCATGGCTGCAAAATCACAGGAGAAGGAGCTGCTCGAAAAGCTTCTCCTTCTCGGGTGCGTTGAAGTCGATTCCCCGGAAAAGGCAATGGAGGATGAGGAGATAGCGTCTCTCGTGGGCGTCAGTTCAGGTGATCTGACAGAGCTCAGGGCACAGAGAGCCGAGCTTCAGGCGGGTTTGTCCATACTGGACAGATACGCGCCGGAGAAACGCGGAATGTTTGCGCGCAAGCCGGAGGTCACGGCGGAGACGCTGATCGAAAATCCGCTGCTTGACGATATGCTCGAATTTGCCGGGAAAATCGACTATTTCGACGACCAGATACGAAGAGTCAATATTGAGCAGAACCGCCAGAGGGACATCGCCGCGATGCTGGAGCCCTGGGCGTCCGTTGATCTTCCGCTGGAGTTCTCCGGCACGGAGAGCTGCGACATTATTCTCGGCACGGCGCCGGTGAACATGGATTTTCATGAGATGAAGGCGGAGCTTGCCCTCGCGGCGGAGGAAGCGGAGCTTATCCAGGTCAACGCCGACGGCGAACAGATGTACCTGATCCTTATATGCCTGCGCAGAGTCCGGGAACAGGCGCTTGCCGCGGTGCGGGCCTTCGGCTTCGCGCTTGCGGGCCTGCCCGAAAGCGGCGAGACCCCGGCCATGGCTATCCTCAGGGCGAAAGCTTCGGTCGAGGAGCTGGAGATCGGCAAGGCGGGCCTCACGGAAATGATCGTTTCCGGCGCGAAGAACCGCGAAGCGATCGAGCTCAGCCTTGATACGCTGGCAACAAAGATCGAGCGGGCGGAGGCGGCCGAAAAGCTGATGCGCACTGATTATACGGTCATCCTTGACGGATGGGCGCCAGCCGGAAAGGAAAAGGAACTGGCAAAGCTTCTCGATGAATACGGCTGTGCCTGGGAGATGCGTGAGCCGGAGCCGGAGGAATATCCGGAGGTCCCGGTAACGCTTAAAAACAACTGGTTCACACGGCCGCTGAATATGGTAACGGAGATGTATTCCCTGCCGGCCTACGGAAGTCTGGACCCAAACCCGCTGATGGCGCCGTTCTTCATCCTGTTTTACGGCATCATGATGGCGGATATGGGCTATGGCATACTCATGATGCTCGGCTGTCTGTTCATGATCGGGAAAATGCGTGTCAAGGGCGGCATGAGAAACTTTGCGGGGCTGCTCGGTCTCTGCGGCGTCAGCACCTTTATAGTGGGCGCCATGACCGGAGGTTTCTTTGGAGACCTGATACCGCAGATGGCAAAGCTCATCGATCCGGACACAACGCTCACGGCCCTGCCCGCGCTGTTTACTCCGCTCAACGATACGATAGCGATACTCATCGGCTCGCTGGTGCTGGGCTTTATCCAGATCATAACGGGAATGATCATAAGCGTTGTCAGCAAGATCAGAAACGGCGATTTTATCGATGCGCTGTTTAACGAGATAACCTGGTGGATCATTCTGGCCGGTGCGGCGCTTGCGATATTCGGCATCGGCTCCGTTGCCGGCGTGCCCGTTGTTCTGGCTGTGGGCGTTCTCATGCTCGCCGTCGGCGGAACGAGAAACGCGAAGGGCTTTGGAAAGGTGACAAGCTTTATCGGACTTGTCTACAACGGCGTCAGCGGATTTTTCAGCGATACTCTTTCCTATGCCCGTATCATGGCGCTTATGCTTGCTGGCAGCGTTATCGCTCAGGTTTTCAACACGCTGGGCAGCGTGACGGGGAATATTGTGGCCTTCCTCATAATTTCGATGGTCGGAAACGCGCTGAACTTTGCCCTGAATCTGCTCGGCTGCTATGTCCATGACCTCAGACTTCAGTGTCTGGAATTCTTCAATCGATTCTATCAGGAGGGCGGAAAGCCCTTTGCCCCACTGTCTGTTAAAACAAAATATATAGATGTCTATGAACATAATTAAGGAGGAAACATTATTATGGCAGCATTTTTTGAAGCATTTGGCGGAGTAGGTCTCGCGTTTCTCGGCGCGGCGCTGGCTGTCGGCCTCTGCTGCGTAGGCAGCGCGAAGGGAACCGGCATGGTCGGCGAGGCGGCGAGCGGACTGCTGTGCGAAGCACCGGAGCATTTCTCCAAATGCCTTATCCTGCAGGTGCTTCCTGGCACCCAGGGCCTTTACGGTCTGGTCGTCTGGTTCTTTACTCTGTTCACCATGGGCGCGTTCTCCGGCGGGATCCAGTCCCTTACGGTGAATCAGGGCCTGACGATTTTCGTTTCCTGCATTCCGATGGCTATCGGCGGATGGCTTTCTGCCATTTTCCAGGGACGCGTTGCCGCCGCGGCAATAAACGTTGTCGGAAAGAAGCCCAACGACTGGTCCAAGGGCATCATCCTCTGCGGTATCGTTGAGTTTTATGCGATCCTTTCCCTGCTCGCTTCGATCCTTCTTCTGATGAACGCTCTGTAAGGGATCAGCGGTATGAACGGTATCGACAGAATCACCGCGAGCATCGAGCGGGACGCCGTTGCGGAGATCGGAAAGATCCGCAG
>CAKSXP010000067.1 GCA_934515035.1 uncultured Oscillospiraceae bacterium | reverse complement strand
CCGCTGTACGAGGACTCGGAGCTGTGCTACTTCAAGACCCACTATTACGGCGGCATCAAGAAATATCAGTGGACCGCGATACCGCTCGAGCTGCACGGCGTTGTCGCACTGAAGGACGGACGCACCGTTGAGATCGTCATTGGACGCGATAAGGACGACCCGATATTTGTCATAACCGACCTTCTGCCGCATCTGGCCGCGGACCAGAATAAAAAGAGTCTGGCTGAAGCAATACCCGGCGAGAACCTGAATCTTCTCATCGGAAGCGTGCCCTATGCGGACGACGGCAGCGACAGGGTGAAGCTCACCGTTATGAGCCTGCTTGCCGACAGATACGGGATCACGGAGGAGGACTTCCTCTCCGCGGAGCTCGAGGCAGTTCCCGCAATGGATGTGCGCGATATGGGCATTGACCGCAGCCTTATAGCGGGCTACGGCCACGACGACAGGGTCTGTGCCTATGCGGAGCTCGCTGCGATATTTGATACCGAGATGCCTCGCCGTACGGCTGTCTGCGTGCTTGCGGACAAGGAAGAGATCGGCTCCGAGGGCGTATCCGGAATGCAGAGCCAGGTGTTTGAGACCTTCATGCAGGATATCTGCGATACCCAGAATGTCAGCATCAGCCACTGCTTTGAAAAGAGCCTGTGCATCTCCGCCGATGTCTGCAACGGCTTTGACCCGAACTTCCCCGAGGTCAGCGAGAAGCGCAACAGCGCAAAGCTCAACTACGGCGTAGGTCTGTGCAAGTTCACGGGTGCGCGCGGCAAATCCGGCAGCAACGACGCTTCGGCCGAGATCGTGGGCTATCTGCGCGGACTTTTCGAGAAAACCGGCGTCATCTGGCAGATGGCGGAGCTCGGCAAGGTCGATCAGGGCGGCGGAGGAACTGTCGCAATGTATATGGCAAAGCGGAATATCGACACTATCGACGCGGGAGTTCCCGTTCTCTCCATGCACGCACCGTATGAGACTGTAGCAAAGTTTGACTGCTATATGACTTATAAGGGAGTGAAGTCCGTTTATGCAGACTGAAAACGATAACAGGAGAGGGTATCAGCTTCTGGTGCTCATACTCAACAAGGTCGAGTGCCTCAAGGAGATAATGGACGGACTGGCCGACAAGGGCATAACCGGTGCGACCATTCTCGACAGCCGCGGAATTGCACACAGCATGATGGAGAGCAACGCGGCATACAGCTTTATCGGCTCGCTGCGCAGCCTGCTCGATCCCACACATAAGGAGAGCAAAACGGTTCTGATGGTCATCAACGAACCCGCGCTTCCCGTTATCTCCGAAATCGTGAACCGCGCGACCGGCGGCCTTGACAAACCCGACACGGGCGTCATGTTCTGCGTGCCGGTATCATATTCGGAAGGACTTGGCATAGACAAATGACAACGGCGCTGAATACATTTCTGATCCTTGGCTCAATGCTTGCGCTGGGATTGTTTTTTGCATGGCTTGCAAGGCTTTGCAGACTGCCGAATGTGACCGGCTATCTTGTAGCGGGCCTTATCATAGGCCCGAGCGTTCTGAACCTTGTCGATGCGGAGACGCTTTCCGGACTCGATCTGATATCCGAGATGGCTCTCGGTTTTATCGCCTTTTCCGTCGGCGGCGAGTTCAAGCTCGACTATTTCAAAAAGGTCGGAGTAACGCCGATCGTGATAGCGTTTATGGAATCCTTTGTTGCGGTCCTGTTTGTTATCGTCGCCATGCTGATCGCAAGGTACTCTCTGCCTTTTTCGCTGGTGCTCGGCGCGATAGCCGCGGCAACGGCTCCGGCGGCAACGATCATGGTCATACGCCAGTATAAGGCGAAGGGACCGGTCACGGACACGCTGCTTTCCGTCGTTGCACTGGACGACGCCGTGGCGCTAATATTGTTCGGCATTGCCGTTGCGGTCGCCGGAGCGCTTGAAAACAGCGCGTCGGGAAGCCTTGCGGCAACGCTGCTGTCCCCGGTAATAGAGCTGGGCGGCGCGGTGCTGATCGGCCTTGTGCTCGGCTTTCTGCTCCGATTCCCGCTCGGCTGGCTCAAGGTCAAAAGCGATAAACTCATCGTATCCATCGCGTTTGTCCTGCTTGGAGTCGGAATCGCAACGTGGCTTGGATTGTCATCCCTGCTGCTGTGCATGGCCATGGGTGCTGCTCTTGCCAATACATCCGCATACAGCACCGAGGCGATGGGCCTGGTGGACGCTTTCACGCCGCCGATATTCATGCTGTTTTTCATGGTATCCGGCGCGGAGCTCCAGCTTTCGGTGCTCCCGACGATAGGCGTTGTAGGCGTTATATATATCATCATGCGAGTCCTGGGAAAATACACCGGCGCGCTTCTCGGCGCCGTTATGTGCAGGGCCGACAGCAACATCAGAAAGTATCTCGGACCGGCGCTCATACCGCAGGCCGGCGTTGCGATCGGTCTGTCTCTGCTCGCGACCCAGGTAGTGCCGGAATACGGCTCCCAGATACGCGCGGTCGTCTTGTGCGCAACGCTTATTTATGAGCTTATCGGGCCTGCAGTTACAAAGTTCTCGCTTATAAAAGCGGGAGAGATCAAAAAATGACCCACGGCGGCATGGCTTCCGGCTTTTGTCAGCCCATACAAACCAAAAAAGGGACGCGGCGATTGATTTCGCCTGCGTCCCTTTCTTTAATTTGAGCCTATTCTTCCGAATCGTCAAGCAGCTTGAGTCCGGCAATATCGCTCACCGGGAGAGAAAACACAACGGCACCGGCCGGAGTGCCGGGGCCTGCCGACTGAACGATCCCGCTCATGATGCCGGCCTTTTCCTCTGCCTTTGAAACTATGATGAGGACTTCCTTTTCCTCGACGATCGATATTTTATAGAACTTTTCCGCATGCTTGGCGCCGGTGCCCTTGCCGTGAATGATGGTGCCTCCGGCAGCGCCGGCGGCACGGGCGGCGTCCATGACCTCGTCGGCATGGCCCTCGTTGGCTATTGCCAGTATAAGCTCGTATTCGTAATTGATTTTCGGAAGGCCCCTGGCCTCTTTTCCGGCGTTAAGATATTCCATGGATTTGCCTCCTCCCACGCTTTTGATCGGTACAGACACAACGATCCCGCGGCCGGGTGTGTCTATATATAAATTCCGCCGCATTTGACTGATGAATTCTTTTGTCAGCCTGTTGTCCGCAGCGGTCAGAACGATGCGGCGCTCTCTCGACTCGATGCCAAGCAGGTCGAGAGTGCTTTTGCTTGCGGTACCGCGGCCATACAGGACCATTGTGGAAGAAAGCTTCAGCTTCTCGCAGATGCTCAAAAGCGTGACTGCGGATTCAGGATTGATAATGGAGATGATATAATTCAATTCTGTTCCTCCCACAATTCGATGATCTCTTGATCTTTGTAAGCGGTCTGTGCTCCGGATGCGGCGGATGCTGTTCTGCCGTAAATGAAGCCCATGATCTGCACGGTGATGAGAGGCATCATCGCGACCATGGCGACAAGTCCGAAAGCATCGCTGAGGATGTTTCCGCCCGTGGCGGTGCTGACGCCTATTACAAATTGCAGCATGAAGGTCGCCGTCATCGGTCCGGAGGCAACGCCGCCGGAGTCGAACGCGATGGCGGTGTAAATATCCGGTACGAAAAACGACAGGACAAGCGCGATAGCGTATCCTGGAATAAGAAAATAGAGTATCGATATTCCCGTCAGCACTCTCAGCATGGAAAGTCCCGTGGCGAGCGCGATCGCAATGGAGAGGCTGATCTTGACTGCTTTTCCGGGGATAGCGCCGGAGCTGACGTCCTCGATCTGCTTTTCAAGGACCTTGACCGCGGGCTCCGCCGAGATTATGAACCAGCCGAAGAGCATCGCCAGCGGGATCAGAATAAATCTTACGGGGCCGGAGGCAAGCTCGCTTCCAAGCACGCTGCCAAGCGGAGAAAAGCCGACGTTGACACCGGTGAGGAAAAGCACAAGACCGAGGTATGTATATATTATGCCGCTGCATATCTTGAAAAAACTGTGCCGGTTCATTCTGAAGGACAGAAGCTGAAACAGCAGAAAGATGATGACGATAGGGGAAAGCGCAACGGCCATTTCCAGCATATATTCCGGTATTGACCTGAGATAGGCGCGGCCGATCTCGAGAGTGTCCGTCCACGCGGTGGAAGCCGATGCGGCTGTGGAACCTTCGCCTTTATAAAAGAACCCGAGAATAAGCACGGCCAGCACGGGCCCGATCGAGCAGAGCGAGACAAGACCGAAGCTGTCGGACTCCGCCTTGCTGTCGCTTCGGATGTTGGAGATACCGACGCCCAGCGCGAGAATGAACGGAACCGTCATCGGCCCCGTGGTGACGCCGCCGGAGTCGAACGCGACGCTCAGAAATTCCTTGTCCGTAAACGCCGCGAGAACGAAAACGATCGTATAGAAAAAGATGAGCAGCCAGCGCAGACTGGTGCCGGTCAGTATCCTCAGCATACACACGACTAGGAAGAAGCCGACGCCTACGCCGACGGAGATGAGAAGAACATTGTTGTCGATATGCGGCACCGTCTCCGCCAGGACCTGAAGATCCGGCTCCGCTATGGTTATCGAAGCGCCCAGAATAAAGCCGACGCCCAGCATGAGCCAAATGTTTTTGGACTTTGTCAGGCTTGCGCCGATCCTGTTTCCGATGGGGGTCATGGCGGTGTCCGCGCCCAGGGAAAAGAGCCCCATGCCGATTATTACAAGAAGAGTTCCTATGAAGAACGAGAGCATGAGGTCCGTGGATATCGGCGTGACAAAGAAACAGAGGATCGTTACGATAACGAGTATCGGCAATACGGACAATACGGATTCCCTGATCTTATCACCCAAAGCAGATTGTTTTCTGAAAACTATGTCTATGAGTATACCTCCTTCTGCCGTAATGCCGAAACATTATATTGTGCATTATAGTGTGTCCTGAGCCTTTCAAAGCGGCATACGGCGTATTGTATTAATAATAAATGATTATAACAGAAAACAAATCGTTAATCAACCGCTTTGCACTTTCAAAAAAATCGCGGATATGTCATATAAATGTCCGCCTCCGCACAAAATACGTGTCAGGGAGATGAAAGACAATGTATGATGAAAACGAAGCGCTCAGGGACAACGATACGGTAAAGGACTACGCGTCGGTAAACGCGGGGAATATCCACTGCCTGACGATCATCGGGCAGATAGAGGGCCATATCCTGCTGCCGGAGAACACGAAAACCACAAAATACGAGCATATACTGCCGCTGCTGGCCGCCGTTGAGGAGAGCCCGGAGATACGCGGCCTGCTCGTCATGCTCAATACGGTCGGAGGGGATATCGAGGCGGGGCTTGCTATCGCAGAGCTGATCTCCGGGATGAAAAAGCCGACAGCCTCGCTCGTGCTGGGCGGCGGCCACTCGATAGGCGTGCCGCTGGCCGTCGCGGCGCAGCGCTCGTTCATAGCGCCGTCCGCGGCGATGACGATACACCCCGTGCGCATAACGGGTGTGGTTATCGGAGCTCCGCAGACATATAATTACCTTGCGCGGATACAGGAGCGGATAGTCGGCTTTGTGACCGCCAACTCGTCCGTGACCCGTGAAAAATTCATCGGCTATATGATGGAGACCGGCGAGCTTGCGACCGACGTCGGAAGCGTTATATACGGCGAGGAGGCGGTAAAGGCGGGGCTGATAGACGAGGTAGGCGGACTGTCCGACGCTCTGTCTTATCTCCATTCGCGCATCAGTTCGGAAGATGAGGGAAAATCTACTTGTGATTTATGATCCTGTGTGGTAGAATTCTTTGATACGGTAAACATAGATAATACTGCAAAAATTGCTGCAAAAAATAACTGCTTCCCGGGAGGTTAACGATATGTCTGTACTTTGGGCCGCGTTTCTGGGCCTTGTCCAGGGTATTTCGGAGTTTTTGCCAATATCAAGCTCCGGCCATCTTTCAATCATTCAGAATCTGTTCGGCGGAGAAACGACCGAAGGACACATGTTCTTTGACGTTCTGCTGCATCTGGGCACGCTTGTCGCCGTCTGTGTGGCTTACCGAAAAGATATAATCGACATTATACGGCAGCTGCTGGCTTTTTTCGGGATCGGAGAGAGCGGAAAACGCCTTGCCGCGGAGTACAGTGCCGAAGGGAAGCGGAGATATCCGGCCGTAAGACTTGTGCTCATGATAGTGATAGCAACGCTGCCGCTGTTTGTTGTGCTTCCCGTAAACGATCTTATCGAGCAGCTGTACTATAAAACATGGTTTATTGGCATAATCCTGATATTGACAGGCGTTATGCTGTATGCGTCGGACCGCATGCCTGTCGGGACCAAAACCGAAAAGAACATGACCTTCAAGGATTCGCTGTTTGTCGGAGCATGCCAGGCGATCGCGACGATCCCCGGCCTGTCGCGCTCCGGAACAACGATAACCGCGGGCATAGTCACCGGACTCGACCGTGAGTTTGCCGTCAAGTTTTCTTTCCTGCTCTCGCTTCCTGCGGTGCTTGGCGCGAATATCCTCAGCCTTGTAAAGGCGATAGGGGAGGGCGTGGACGCGTCGCAGATCCCGGCATACCTTGTCGGAACGGCGGTGGCGATGGTCAGCGGCTATTTTTCGATCGCCCTGCTTCGCCGCATAGTGAAGAAAGGCAAGTTCGGATGCTTTGCCTACTACTGCTGGGGCGTCGGCGCGATAACGATAATTCTTTCAATCATATTTTAGGAGTGTTACATAATGGCACAAACAGCTAAAAGCGGCGGACGGAAGTCCAATGCCAAAGGCAAAAGCAGCGCGCCGTCAAAAAAGACGAGTACGAAACAGCCTGAAGCAAGACCGGTACGGCGCGAGGTCGGAGCGGTCATATGCCTTTTCCTCGGCATCTTTTCGGTCATAGGCTATTTCAACGTTGACGCGTGGTTCATAAACATATTCTGCGGCTTTGTGAAAGGGCTTATAGGCTGGGGGTACTATCTGTTCCCGCCGGCGCTCCTGTGCTGTGCGTATATACTCGCGTTCCACCACGGCCGCCCGGTGGCTCTGCGCGTCACCTTCGCGCTTCTGACAACGGTGTTTCTCGGCGCGTTTGCATATCTGTTCACGAAGAATACTTACGAGGGCTTCAAGGACCTGGTCGAGCTGCTTTACACGTCGGGAAAGACGATGCAGCCCGGCGGAGTTATTTCGGGCCTGCTGGGGGAGGGGCTTCGCGCCGCTGTCAGCATTTACGGCGCGTTTCCCGTGCTGCTGGCCGCGATGCTTATCAGCATCATTATCGCGATGAAGCTCGATCTGCGGAAGGCCGCCGACCGTGTCAGGAACCGCACCCGGCTGGAGTATGAGCCGGAACCGGAGCCGGAGCCTCTGCCGAGAGCGAAGCAGGAGATACCCGCGGGGAAGCAGCGCTCGCGCCGCGCCGCGATCGATATACCGATAGACGAGGAGCCTGCGCAGAAGCAGGCGGAGGAGGATAACTTCGAGCCAAGGGCCGGTTTCTTCAACAAAACGCCGCGTGTTAAAACTCCGGATCAGATCGTTGCGGAGCACGAGAGCTTCGCGGACGGCGCGGGACAGGCTGCCGCCGAACCGGAGCCGGAGGTCTGGAAGGCTCCGGTAAAGTTTGAGCCCAAGCCGGAAAAGAAGGAACCGGTGCGCCCGACGATGACCGGCATAAAGCCCCTGCCGAGCGAGGATGTCGAGCCGATATCGATAGAGAAAGCGGCCGAGATCGCGGGAGTTTCGATCGAATCATCGGCGCCGGAGACGGAAAAAACAACGAGCGGGACTTCCCGCAAAACCGAAAAGCCGACGGCGGATGAGGTCCGCAAAGAGACGGAGGATATCGCAAGAGAGATCGATGAATCCGCGGCAGAACCGGCGGAGGAGTATCAGTATCCTTCCGTCGAGCTTCTCAATAAGCCGAGCGGAAGCACGGTAGACGGCCGCGAGGAAATAGCGCTCAACCGCGAGCGTCTTGAGAACACGTTGAAATCTTTCGGCGTGGCCGCCACGATAGTCGGCGTCACCCGCGGGCCGACGGTCACACGGTATGATCTCGAGCTCGAGGCGGGGGTCAAGCTCAATAAGCTTACGAACCTGGCCGGAGACCTTGCTCTCTCGCTGGGCGTTGCCAGCGTGCGCATCGCTCCGATACCCGACAAGAGCTCTACGGTCGGCGTTGAGGTCCCCAACAAGCTCGTCAGCATGGTATATCTGCGTGAAATACTCGAGTCCAATGCTTTTACCGCAGCCAAGAGCAAGCTCAGCTTTGCTGTCGGCAAGGACATAAGCGGAAACAGCATCGTCGGCAATATTGCAAAGCTGCCGCATCTGCTCATCGCCGGCACGACCGGCTCGGGCAAATCCGTCTGCATGAACAGCCTGATACTCAGCCTGCTGTTCAAGTCAACGCCGGACGAGGTCAGACTTATCATGATCGATCCCAAAATGGTCGAACTCGGCATATATAACGGCATTCCGCATCTTTACATCCCGGTCGTGACTGACCCGAAAAAGGCGGCGGGCTCGCTGCAATGGGCTGTTATCGAAATGCTCAAGCGCTACCGCCTGTTCTCCGAGATCGGCGTGCGTGATCTCGCGGCCTATAATGAACACCGCCGCAGAGACGGCGAACCGACGCTTCCGCAGGTGGTCATCGTGATCGACGAGCTTGCCGACCTCATGATGGTGGCTTCAAAAGAGGTCGAGGAGAGCATCTGCCGCGTCGCCCAGATGGGACGAGCCGCGGGAATGCATCTCGTTATCGCAACGCAGCGCCCCTCTGCGG
>CAKSXP010000066.1 GCA_934515035.1 uncultured Oscillospiraceae bacterium | reverse complement strand
GATGCCGGCTACAAGGCTGGCGATATCAGCCTGAAGTTCCTGGTCATGGGCCAGGTCACCCAGCAGCGCGTTGCCGAGGCCGTCCAGGGCTATCTGGCTGACGTCGGCATCAACGTGAGCGTTGAATCCTATGACACCTCCACCGTCCTCGGCATGTACATGCAGGGCGACACCGACATGAGCATCTTCTCCCTGACCGGTATGGGCGCGACCCTCGAGCCGTGGAACAGCCTCGCCGTTTATTCCGGCACCGGCCCGTTCCCCTGCATGACCGTCAGCGACCCCGACTACAACGAGCTGCTCAACAAGGGCCTTGTCGTTACCGACCAGGCAGAGCGCGATGAGATCTATAAGGAAGTTGACAACTGGCTGTATGACAACTACTGGTGCGTTCCCGTCTGCGAGCGCCTGGAAGGCTACTGCTATAACTCCAGCATAGCAAGTCTCGACCTGCCCTCCGTCCAGGGCGTTGCACTCTACGGCGTGCATTTTGCGTAAGTCCATACCTTTCGGTATCTGACTTGATAGACCCCCCATAAGAAAGTGGCCCGGTTTATTCGCCGGGCCGCTTTTCGAAACAGAAGTGAGGTTTTGTAAATGTTTAAATTTGTCCTGAAACGACTGCTCTGGATGATACCAACCATCCTCGGAGTTGTGCTTATCATCTTCTGTATCCTGGAACTGATGCCGGGCGACCCGGCTCTGAACGCGCTTGGAACCAATTTCACCGAAGAGACATATCAGCAGAAACGCGAGGAAATGGGACTCAATGACCCCTTCCTTGTAAGATATGCAAAATACCTTTACGACTTCTTTACCAGGTTTGACCTTGGAAACTCCTACACCAATCTGCGCCCTGTCGGAACGCAGATAAAAGAGCGTCTGCCGACCACCATGAAGCTCGGCATTTACGGCAGTCTTATCACATTGATAGTTGGAATTTTCGTCGGAATTATTTCCGCCGTCAAGCAATATTCGATCATAGATTATGTATCGACTGTGCTTGCGACATTCTTTGCGTCGGTTCCCGGCTTCTGGCTGGCGCTTATGGGAATAGTTCTGTTTTCGCAGAAGCTGAAGATACTCCCGGCCTCCGGTCTGGATACATGGAAGCACTGGATAATGCCGGTCATCTGCCTGGGCATTACGCCGATCTCGATAGTCGTCCGAATGACGCGCTCGAGCATGCTGGACGTTATCCGTCAGGACTATATCCGCACGGCGCGTGCAAAGGGCGTCGCCGAGCGCAGCGTTATCTATAAGCACGCCCTGCGCAACGCGCTCATACCCGTCATAACCATTATCGGCGGCCAGATGGGCACCATTTTCGGCGGCTCGGCCATAATCGAGACGATCTTCTCCATACCGGGCATGGGCCTTATGATGCTCAACGGAATAAACGGGCGCGACTATCCCGTCATCGCGGGCACCGTTCTCGTCCTGTCGCTGGCCGTCTGCATCATAAACCTGCTGGTCGATATCGCCTACGGCTTTGCCGACCCGCGCATCAAGGCTCAGTATGTGAGCGTTAAGAAGGACAAAAAAGAAAAACCGGCTGCGGCCAAAGCAGAGGAGGCGGCATAATGGCAGGCAAGACAAAGGAAAAGACCGCTCAGGTCATGACCGAAGACAACATGAAAAAGCGCGGCCAGATGCGTGACATATGGAAGCGCTTCCGGCAGAGCAAGCTTGCGATGTTCGGACTTATCCTCGTGCTCATAATCATTTTCTCGGCAGTGTTTGCAAACTTCATAGCGCCTTACGGCCCCGCGGACCAGAGCTATGCCGACCGCCTTCAGTATCCGAGCCTCAAGCATCTGATGGGAACGGATAACTATGGACGCGATTTGTTCTCCCGCCTGCTCTACGGCGGACGCATCTCGCTTCTCGTCTCGCTGATGAGCCTTGTGATCTCGCTCGGTCTCGGCGGACTGTTCGGCTGTGTCGCCGGATTCTTCGGCGGAGCCGTCGATACCATCATAATGCGCATCATGGACCTTCTGATGGCCATACCGGGTATGCTGATGTCGGTCGCCGTTGCGGCGATGCTGGGCACGAGCATGTTCGACACGGCAATGGCCGTCGCGGTCGGCGGCATAGCGCCGTGCTCGCGAATGATACGCGCCGTCATAATGACGATCCGCGACCAGGAGTATGTCGAGGCAGCCCGCGCACGCGGCTCGCGCAGCGCGCGCATAATCATACGCCAGATACTGCCCAACTCCCTTTCCCCGATCATTGTTGACGCAACGCTGCGCGTCGGCGCCAACATAATGCAGATCTCCGGCCTGAGCTTCATCGGCCTCGGCGTTCAGCCGCCCACGCCCGAGTGGGGCTCCATCCTGAACACCGGCCGCGAGTTTGTTCTGACCTTCTGGCCGATGATCACCTTCCCGGGAATCATGATAATGCTGACGATGTTCGGCTTCAACGTAATGGGCGACGGCCTGCGCGACGCGCTCGACCCCAAGCTGAAACGCTGAGGAGGGCAAGCAATGAGCTTATTGGAAATAAAGAATCTTACAGTCAGATATGAGACGATGGACGGCATCGTCCACGCCGTTTCGGACGTCAGTCTGGAGATAGAGGCGGGCGAAACTCTCGGCCTCGTCGGCGAGACCGGCGCCGGAAAGACGACGACCGCGCTGAGCATACTGAACCTTCTGCCGACGCCTCCCGCCGTTATCGGCGGCGGCGAGATAATCTTCGACGGCAAGAACGTTCTCGAAATGAACGAGAACGAGCTGCACGCGATGCGCGGAAACCAGGTGTCCATGATATTCCAGGACCCCATGACCGCGCTGAACCCGGTGTTTACCGTTGAGTATCAGATCGCGGAGGTCATCGCCATCCACGAGCACTGCTCGCAGGCGGAAGCGATCGAAAAGGCCCGCGCCACGCTCGAGATGGTCGGCATCCCCGCCGCGCGCGGACGCGAATATCCGCACCAGTTCTCCGGCGGAATGAAGCAGCGCGTCGTCATCGCAATGGCGCTGGCCTGCTCGCCGAAGCTGCTGCTGGCCGACGAACCGACGACGGCTCTGGACGTCACCATTCAGGCGCAGGTGCTGGATATGATGCGCGAGCTGAAGGAAAAGCTCGGCTCCTCGATGCTGCTCATCACCCACGACCTCGGCGTCGTTGCGGAGACCTGCGATAAGGTCGCGATCATGTATGCCGGCGAGATCGTCGAATACGGAAAGATCGAGTATATCTTTGACTCCACCGCGCACCCGTACACCGAGGGCCTGTTCGGTTCGCTGCCCAACCTTGAGGTCGATGTTCACCGCCTCAAGCCGATAATGGGCCTTATGCCCGACCCGACAGAGCTGCCCGACGGCTGCCCGTTCCACCCGAGATGCCCGGAAGCCACAAACGAATGCTCCTGCAAGCACCCCGGGCTGTATGAGATCGAGCCCGGACATTTCGTCCGCTGCCTCAAATACTCCGGAAAGGAGATAAAAGCAAATGGCTAATGAGATCCTCAGAGTTGAGCACCTGAAAAAGTATTTCAAGACTCCGGGCGGGTCCCTGCACGCGGTCGATGATGTCGGCTTTACGATAAACGAGGGAAAGACGCTGGGCGTCGTCGGCGAATCCGGCTGCGGCAAATCGACTCTCGGACGCACCGTTCTGGGCCTTCTGCCCGCAACGGACGGCAAGATATATTTCAAGGCAGAGGATGTAACGCAGGCAAAGGGACGCCGCCGCCGCGAGCTCCAGAAGGAGATGCAGATCATCTTTCAGGACCCCTATTCCTCCCTCAACCCCCGTTACTGCATTTATGAGCTGATCGCCGATCCGCTCAAGACCTATCGCATCTATAAATCAAGGGACGAGCTGAAAAAGCGCGTGTTCGAGCTGATGGACACCGTCGGCATCGCCCGCCGCTATGCCTATTCCTATCCGCACGAACTGGACGGTGGACGCCGTCAGCGCGTCGGCATCGCCTGCGCTCTGGCGCTGGATCCGCAGCTCATCGTCTGCGACGAGCCGGTCTCCGCGCTCGACGTCTCGATCCAGGCTCAGGTCCTGAACCTTTTGCAGGACCTTCAGGAGCAGCAGGGCCTGACCTATATCTTCGTCACGCATGACCTTTCCGTCGTCAAGCATATTTCCGACGACATCCTCGTCATGTACGTTGGCTCGATGGTCGAGAAATGCCCGTCCAAGACCCTTTTTGAGCATCCCTACCACCCCTACACCAAGGGCCTGCTCTCCGCGATCCCCGTTCCCTCACTGCACAGCGAGAGAAAGCGCATCATCATGCAGGGCGAACTTACCAGCCCTGTCAACCCCAAGCCGGGATGCCGCTTTGCAAACCGCTGCCCCTATGCCAAGGATAAGTGCCTTACCGAGATGCCGACCTATGAAGAAATAGAGCCGGAGCATTTTGTGGCCTGCCACTATGTGAGGGAGATCAACGGACTTCAGGAAAAATAATCACAGAGAGTCATGAAGCATTCAACACTCAGATATATATCGGCGTTTGTGCTGGCTGTGTGCCTGTTTTCCTTTTCCGCGTCTGCCGCGTGGGAGGAAAGCGACACGGCAGGACCCGTCGGCGCGTCCCTGTCATCCACTGACTGGACTGTTGCCGGCAGTTCGGAGTGTGACCTTGGCTCATATGCGGCGGACGCCGTCCGGTACAGCCTCGGCGCCGACGCCGCCATCGTGAACAGCGGCGATCTTGCGGCGGACTTCCCCGCAAACGTGGTCACATACGACGATATCCGAGCCGTTTTTTCAAACGACCGGGAGCTTGCCGTCGCTCAGGTCAGCGCGGCGCAGCTGTGCCGGCTGATCGAGGGCGCGCTTTCGCACATAACCGTTGACAGAAAGAGCGATACGATCGACAGGACGGCCTCCGACTTCGGAGGGTTTCCGCAGTTGTCCGGGATGAAGCTGGTCTATGACGGCTCCGCCAATCCGGGCGAGCGCATCTACCGGCTCGAGCTGTCCGACGGGAGGTCCGTTCTGCCGGACGACGAGGATACGGTCATAACCCTTGCGGCCACGGAGCATATGCTCTCCGGCGGCTGGGGCTATTCGGCCGAAACGGAGTATGGACCCACGGGAATGAGCCTGAGCGAAGCCGTCGCGGATTATATCGCCGCCGGAAACGTCAGCTTTGACGCGGGCCGGATCCGGGCGATAGGCGTCAACGACAATTGGGCCGTGGACGCTCTGCCAAAGGGCGTTCTGCCGGTCATAGTGATCGCGCTGATAGTGATATTCCTTGTAGTCAGCTTCAGATTCAAAGACATTAAGTTCAATGTATATTACGCGCGTGAAGCGGAGGGCGGAAAGTTCGTCCGCAGAAAGCGCCGCTGAACAATTTCGATTCCAAAGGAGAGAATATAATGCAGGCAAGATATCCGAACCTGTCAAAGCCGCTCATCGTGCGCGGCAAGGTATTCAAGAACCGCATGATAACAGCGCCTCTCGGCTACGGTCCCGAGGACAACACCGGCTATTATCTGCACAAGGCCAACATCGAGTATTATGAAGCGCTGGCGCGCGGCGGCTCCGCCCGCGTGATAACCGGCGACCACCCCGTTAACCGCCACAACGCCGGTTACGGCGGAAAGCGCCTTGACTTTTACAGCCCGCGCGATTTCGGCCCTCCGGGACAGGGCGGCCCCGACCTCGGCCTGTCGATGGAGTCCGACAAGAGCATAGAGTTCCTTGTCCGCCGCTGCCATCAGTACGACACTCTCATCTTCACCGAGTTTGACCACAGCGGTATGTTCGACCGCGGCGACGACGTTCTCCCGCCGTTCAGTCCCAGCGAGTATGTCCGTCCCGACGGCACCGTCGTGCCCGAGATGACAAAGGAGCAGATCGAGCGTACATATGACGACTTCGTCAAGTGCTGCGTTCAGGCCAAAAAGCTCGGCCTCGACGGCGTTCTGATCCACGGCGGCCACGCCCATATCCAGGACCAGTTCCGCTCCCGCCACACCAACCACCGCACGGACGAATACGGCGGAAGCCTTGAGAACCGCTGCCGCTTCACCATCGAGTGCCTGCGCCGCATCCGCGATGCTGTCGGCGAGGATTTCCTCATCGAGTACCGCTTCAGCGTTGAAGAGGGCTGGCCCGAGGGCGACGGCATAACCGTTGACGAGAGCGTCGAGTTCCTCAAACTGCTTGAGGCCGACGGAAGTGTCGATATCTTCCATGTCTCCACCGGCGTTCACTTTGACCCCGTTGCGAACCAGGTCATGTGCGCGCCCCCGTTCCGCCGCAACTTCTACAATGAAGAGGCCTGCAAGAAGATCAAGGCCGCCGGCATCAAGACGCCCATAGCCATGTGCAATAGCGTCAACGATCCCGAGAAGGCCGAGCAGATAATCGCGGAAGGCACCGCCGACTTCGTCACCGCCGCCCGCCAGTTCAATATCTCCGATCCCTATTTCCCGCGCAAGGTCCTTGAGGGCAAGGGCGAATACTGCAACACCTGCATCCGCTGCTACGGCTGCTATGAGGGCAACGAGTGCGGCGTCAACCCCATCAACCCCGAGCGTTACTACACCGATCTGGTCTGGAAGCTCGAAAAGAGCGAGAATCCGCGCAAGGTCGTCATAATCGGCGGCGGTATGGCCGGCATGAAGGCGGCCGAGGTCGCCGCGGACAAGGGCCACGACGTAACGCTGATCGAAAAGACCGGCCGTCTCGGCGGACTGACCCGCTTCGCGGACAACGACTCCATCAAGAGCGATATCAAGCGCTTCCGCGACAACATGATCTTCCGTATGCACGACAAGGAGAACATCAAGGTCCTGCTTAACACCGAGGCAACTCCGGAGCTCATCAGGGAGCTCGACCCCTATGCCCTTATCATCGCGGTCGGTTCTCACCCCGTCGTTCCCAATGTCCCCGGCGCAGGCAAACCCCTTGCTCTGGACGTCATGCAGGCTTTTGACGAGCCCGAACGCATCGGCGACACCGTTGCCATCGTCGGCGGCGGCATCACCGGCTGCGAGCTGGCGCTGCATCTGGCCAACGAGGGCAAGAAGGTCACGATCGTCAACCGCCGCGGCGTTCTGGCCCCGCACGAGAACATCATGATGGGCATTTACAACCCCATCCCGATGATGCTCCAGGATTTCGCGTCCTATGAGCGCCCGGTAGACGTTCTCTACAACTGCGATTGCAGAGAGGTTCTCGACAACGGTGTCCGCTGCGTCAACAGCGACGGCAGCGAGGTCGTCGTGAACGCGGATACGGTCATCTTCGCCTCCGGCATGAAGTCCAACTCCGAGGAAGCACAGAAGTTCCTCGGCCTGGCGCCCTATGTCAAGATGATAGGCGACTGCCGCAAGGTCGGCAAGATCAAGCACTGCACGACCTCCGGCTACTATGCCATCATCGGAATCGATAAATAAGCTTTCAGCTCCTTTCTTCTCACTCCCTAAAGCGCTGGCCGGCGGTCAAGGCCGCCGGTCTGCGTGGGAGAAACACTAATACAGGAGGGAATACCCATGAAGAGCCTGGTCATATTCTATTCCCAGACGGGCAATACAAAAAAGATAGCGCTTGCCATCGGCGAGGGCATCAGAAGGCGCACCGGACAGTGCGATGTCAAGTCGCTCAGGGATGTAAAGCCCGAGGATTGGCTCGAGTACGACCTTGTCGGCATCGGCAGCTGCGTTTGGAGCAGCAGCCCGATAACCAACGTCATCTGGCATATAAACGCCCTGCCCGAGGCTGTCAGGGGCAAGCACGCGTTCTTTTTCTGCACCCACGGCATACTTCCCGGCCGCTGCATAAACCGCGGCGTCCAACCGCTGCTGGATAAGGGACTGACCGTCCTCGGCTGGAAGGACTGGTACGGCCAGGCGAGCGTTCCCGGACACGGAAAGCCCTGGTTCTCCGACGGACACCCCGACGAGTACGACCTTGAAGACGCCCGAGCTTTCGGCGAGGCGATGGCGCGCCACAGCGAAAAGGTGAACGAGGGACGCACAGATATCATCCCCAAGCTCCACTCCAAGGAGACTTCCGACGAGATATACGGTGTCGGACACCCCTTCATTTTCAAGCCCGAGGAAATGCCCGCGGCGCCGGAGATACCCGAGGAGGATCAGGCCCCCGAGGAGCCGTATATCCTTCCGTATCCCACGACGATGGAATATGTCTGCCAGATCGAGGGCGTTGAGAACGTGGAGAAGGGCAAGGGCCGCCTGTCGGAGCAGCTGCGCATCAACCCCGAAAAGTGCATCGGCTGTCACCGCTGCGTAAAGGCCTGCTGGTGTGAGAACATCGTCGCCGTCGAGGGCGAAAAGGTCCCGGTGATACGTTCCCACAATTGTGAGCTCTGCCTGTTCTGCGAGGGTGTCTGCCCGACCGGCGCGCTCGAGTTCAACTTCCGCAAGCCGGACCCCGAGATGGCAAAGCGCCCCGGCATGAGCACTCAGCTCGACCTTGCGGAGGCCGTCGGCCGTTTCCGCCGCATACTCCCCGAGGAGGAGGTCAGCATTCTGACTCCATGGGAGATGGTGACAAGCCACCCCAGACACAAGGAAATTCCCTGACAGATAAATCAGCGGCATCAAAGGAAAGCGATTTCCTTTGATGCCGTTTTTGTTTGATATCCAAAATGCGCCAATGATAAATTTGTCGCATATGAAAGAATTACCGACAAATACTAGCTCCTGTAAACAGAAAACGCAACAGGAGGAAATTAATATAATGAAAGCAACCGGAATCGTACGCCGCATAGACGACCTTGGCCGGGTCGTGATCCCGAAGGAGATACGCCGTACTATGCGTATCCGTGAGGGCGACCCGTTACAGATGACATTGTCACCGTGGGAAAAATTCTGCTTTGCCATGCTGGATCTGTCAAA
>CAKSXP010000065.1 GCA_934515035.1 uncultured Oscillospiraceae bacterium | reverse complement strand
GCCTTGGACATTTCCAGCGAGAAGATGGCAACGGTCTTTCCCGTCGTCTTGCCGACGTGCAGCGCAATGTTGAGCGCGATGCTGGTTTTGCCCATGCCGGGACGCGAGGCGATAAGAATGAGCTCGCCCTTGTTCAGGCCGAGGATGCAGCTGTCCAGATCGACAAGGCCGGTCGGGAGTCCGGGTATGCCCCCTCCCGTCTCCGAAAGTGTGGAAAGCTGGTCATATACGTCGAAGATGATCGACGAAATCTTTTCAAGTCCGCCGGTCGCGCGCCCCTTGCGAAGGGCATATATCTTCTGCTCGGAGGCTTCGAGCACATTATCCGCCGTGCCGTCGCCCTCAAAAACGAGATTGCTGATGTCTGCGGCCGTGCCCGCGATGGCGCGGAGCAGCGCCCTGTCGCGCACGATCTCGACATACTTCATGACGTTGGCCGCCGTGGGCGTGGCCTCCATCAGTTCGAGAACATACTCGCGCGAATCGTCGCGCAGCACGCCCTGTGTTTTCATCTGGTCGAGCACCGTTACGGGGTCAACTGTCACGCCAAAGCTGAACATATGGGAAACGGTCCCGAATATGTCCCTGTTGGTCTGTATATAAAATTCTTCTTCGCGCAGATTCTGAAGGACCTCCGGCACGCAGGCGGGGTCTATCAGCATCGAGCCGAGCACCGCCTGCTCCGCCTCCGCGCTGTATGGCATCTGACGCCCTAAGAGCTCGTCCATTTCTTTCTTACTTCTCCTCGATCACAAGAACGTTTATCGTGCCGCTGATCTCAAAACCGAGCTTTGCCTTGACGGCGAAAGCACCGAAGGTCTTGATGGGATCGGACTGCACGATCTTGTTCTTTTCGATCTCAATGCCGTGCTGCTCGCGCAGGGCGTCGCTGATCTCCTTGGAGGTGACCGCTCCGAAGAGTCTTCCGCCGCTTCCGGCCTTGGCACGTATCGTGACGGTGATCCCCTCGAGCTTCTTTGCATTCTCCTGTGCCAGCGCCTTTTCGGCGGCGAGCTGCTTTGCCTTTGCCTTCTCGCGGAGGTTATAGGCGTTCATGTTGTCGGTCGTTGCCTCGACCGCAAGCTTGCGCGGGAGAAGGAAGTTTCTCGCATATCCGTCGGAGACCTCTTTCATCTCGCCCTTTTTTCCCTGTCCTCTTACGTCGGTATTGAATATTACTTTCATTATAATTATTTCCTTTCTGTTGGATGATCCTGTTTTAATCGTCAAGATAGCTGTCTATCGCCGCACAGAGCTTGTTGACAGCCTCGCGCAGAGTGATGTTTTTAAGCTGTGCTCCGGCCGAAGATTTGTTTCCGCCGCCGCCGAGGTTTTCGAGCAGCACCTGAACATTGACGTCGCCGATAGACCGCGCGGAGATCGTAACGCCCCCGTCCTCCGTCGGGAACAGGACGATGGATGCCTCGACGCCGGAGATATTGAGCATTTCGTCGGCCGCCTGTGCGGCTACGACGCGGTTCTGCGGCGTTTCCGGCGCCGCTATCGCGATGCTCTCGCGGTAGAGCTTTGCGCTCTGGAGTATCTTATAGCGGGCGACCGTATCGCTGATGTCGTTTTGCAGCAGCCGCTTGACAACGACGGTGTCCGCGCCCGCGCGGCGGAGAAAAGCAGCCGCGTCGAACGTGCGCTCACCGGTCCGGATGTTGAAGTTTTTCGTGTCCATAACGATGCCGCAGAGCATGGCCTCCGCCTCCTTGCGGAGTATATCCGACTGCTCGACCAGCTCCTGAAGCAGCTCCGTCATCAGTTCGCACACCGAGGAAGCATACGGCTCGTGGAAGGTAAGGTCGGCGTTCTGAATATAGCTGGAAGCGCGTCTGTGATGATCTATGACGGCAACGCGGGTGCAGGCAAGGAGCAGGTTTTCATCCTCGACCTGTTCGGGTCTGTTCGTGTCAATGATGACAAGAAGCGTTCTGCTGTCCGCGGCAAGCATGGCGTTCGTCGGCGATATGAACGCATCCTGATACTCCGGCAGTTCCCGAAGCGAGTCGATGAGCTTTTCCGCGGCGGTGTTTTCAAGGTCTATGACGATCCGCGCCTTGACGCCGAACTTTCTTGCGATGCAGCACACGCCGACAGCGCCGCCGACGGAGTCCATGTCGCTGTAACGGTGCCCCATGATGAACACCTGGCTGGAGTCCTTGATGAGCTGGGCCAGCGCGTTTGCGGTCACGCGGGACTTGACCTTCGTGCGGGTCTCGATTTCGGTCCCGCGCCCGCCATAGAACTCAAAGCTGTGGCGGTTCTTGACGACAGCCTGGTCGCCGCCGCGGGAAAGCGCCATATCGACGCTCATGTTCGCAAAGTTATAATCCTCCTCAAAGCTGCTGCCCTCCACGCCTATGCCTATGCTGACGGTGGCGTGTATTCCGGATGGGCTAACAACGTCGTGCGCCATTTCGATCAGTCTGAACTTTTCGTCTATAAAGCCCTTCAGATGGCGGTGCTCGAAAATAATGACATATCTGTCGCGGTCGAAGCGGCGCATGAGGGCGTCCTTCCCCTCCATCCACTGGCCGATCTTGTCTTCGACCATGCCGCGAAGGTCCGATTTCATCCTGTCCGGAACATTTTTTATAAGCTCGTCGTAATTGTCCAGAAGGACTATCGCGATGACGGGTCGGGAGTTTTCAAACTCTATTTTTATATCGTCATATTCGGTGACGTCCACCCAATAGGTGATACCCATGAAGTTGTGGGTGTTTTCCTCCGTGTCGCTGTCGCCGTCACTGGCTCGGACGATGTTGCCGTGGATCTGATACTTTCTTCCGCCCAGCTCGAGCAGCCCTGGATACTGATTCTTGCCCTCCATGAGCCATTTTCCGGAAAAATCGTTCTTGACAAGGTCCGTCATATTCGCCTCCAGCGATGGCTGGCTGCGTCCGCAGATCGAGAAAAACGCCTGGTTTCCCCAGACGACCTGGTTATCCTCCAGCCGGAACATGACCATCGGCAGAGGAAAATGGAGCAGTGTGTCGTTTTTCGCCGACTCTGTGCTGTATGTCACGGACTCGATGTATTCAACGAGCTGGCGCTGCTTGCGGCGGATATCGACGACAGAATATATAATGAGTGCAAGTACAACACCGCCCTCAAACGCCGCAAGCTTCCAGTTTGAATATACGGTTATTGCGGCAAAAAGCACAAGAAAGATCAGAAAAAGCTTTCTGTTCGGCTCGATGAGCTTTTTGATTTTTTTGTTCATCAGCTCTTCCTCCCAGCGTTTATAAACCGAAAAACAGCAGTAAAAATAGTTTGATATATTATTATAGCAGAGTCATTTTATATGTGCAACACAAAATCGCGACGCACCGCGCCCCTGCTCCGGCGGCGAATATCCCGACGCATATTATGCACTTTGTGGCGAATATTTTCTAACTTTTCCGCTTGTTTGTTGAATATTGATATTGATTATTCATTCCGCGTGTATTATAATCACACCTGTTCCTGAAAGAAACACATTCACGGAAAAAACGATGATTATGGAGTGAATAAAAATGAAAAAGACAGCAAAAATCCTTGCCGTGCTTCTCGCGGCAGTAACGGTGCTTGCTCTGTGCGCCTGCGGCTCCAAGGACGCCGAGCCCTCGGATTCCGGCCTCAAGACAGTCAGCGAAGGCAAGCTCATAATGTCCACCAACGCGGCATTTCCTCCCTACGAAATGACCGACGACGACGGAAACATCATCGGCATCGACGCCGAGATCGCCGCCGCGATAGCCGAAAAGCTCGGACTTGAGCTCCAGATCGACGACATGGACTTTGACGCCGCCCAGCTCGCCGCCCAGAACGGCAAGAGCGACATGGTCATGGCCGGTCTCACCGTCAACGAAGAGCGCAAGAACGTCATGGACTTCTCCGACTCCTACGCCACCGGTGTTCAGGTCGTCATCGTCAAGGAGGGCTCCGACATCACTCTCGACAACCTCGGCGACTGCATGATCGGCACCCAGCGCGCCACCACCGGCAACATCTACTGCACCGACGATTACGGTGAGGACCACGTTGTCGCCTATGACGACGGCATCACCGCCGTCCAGGCTCTCATCAACGGCCAGGTCGACTGCGTCGTTATCGACAACGCCCCCGCCAAGTCCTTCGTCGAGGCAAACCCGGGCCTCGTCATCCTTGACACCGAGTATGTGACCGAGGATTACGCGATCGGCTTCGCCAAGAACAACACCGAGCTGGTCAACGCGGTCAACGGCGCCCTCAAGGAGCTCATCGAAGACGGTACCGTTCAGAAGATCCTGGACAAGTACATTACCGACTGATAAAATTATCCGGAAGTAACCAGAATAAGGGCGGTCCTGAAAAGACCGCCCTTATTGCCATAAACCGACAGAGAGGTGACAGCAGTTGGAGCTGTTTGAACAGCTTTCCTCGCTCATAAAAAGCGGAGAAACCATTTCCTTTTTTCAGAAAGCATATGTCTATTTCTATCAGGCGTTCATCCTGAACGACCGCTGGCTGCAATATTTCAAGGGTGTCGGCACCACGCTGCTCGTCACCGCGATGGCGCTGATCCTCGGCGTCATCCTCGGCGTTCTTGTCGCGGTGATCCGCGCCGCGCACGACCAGCAGCGTCCGGGACGCCGCAACGCCATACTGGGATTTTTCAATATCATCTGCAAGATATACACCACCGTCATCCGCGGCACACCCATGATGGTCCAGCTTCTCATAATGGGCATGGTCATCTTTGCCAGCAGCCGCAATTTCACGATGGTCGGAACGCTGACGCTCGGTATCAACTCCGGCGCATACGTTGCGGAGATCGTCCGCGGCGGCCTTATGAGCGTTGACGGCGGGCAGATGGAGGCCGGGCGCAGCCTCGGTCTGGGCTATGTGGACACGATGCGCTTCATCGTCATCCCCCAGGCTGTGAAGGCGATACTCCCCTCCCTGGGCAACGAATTCATCGTCCTGCTCAAGGACACCTCGCTCATCACCGTCATCGGCGGCAAGGAACTGCTCTACGCCGCGCAGGGCATCATCAGCCGCACATACGAGTCTATGTTCCCTCTGCTGGGCGTCGCCGTGATATATCTGATACTGGTCATGATCTTCACATGGCTGCTGGGTAAACTTGAAAGGAGGCTGCGTCAGGGTGATATACGTTAACGGACTGAGCAAGGCCTTCGGGAACCATCTCGTTCTCGACAACATCGACGAGCATATCCGTCCGGGCGAAAAGGTCGTTATCATCGGCCCATCCGGCTCCGGAAAATCGACCTTCCTCCGCTGTCTGAACCTTCTGGAAACGCCGACGTCCGGCTCCATCAGCTTTAACGGCACGGAGCTCACGGACCCGAAAGCAAATATCGACGTTATACGCCGCCAGATGGGCATGGTGTTCCAGCACTTCAACCTCTTCCCCAATATGACGATCCTGCGCAACATAACGCTCGCTCCGACGCGCACGGGACTTCTGAAGCAGGACGAGGCAAAGGAGCTTGCAATGACGCTTCTGCGCCGCGTCGGTCTGGAGGAAAAGGCCATGGCCTATCCCAATCAGCTCTCCGGCGGACAGAAGCAGCGCATAGCCATTGTCCGCGCGCTTGCAATGACGCCCAAGGTGATGCTTTTTGACGAGCCGACAAGCGCGCTCGACCCCGAAATGGTCGGCGAGGTCCTCGACGTCATGAAGGAGCTTGCTCACGACGGCATGACCATGGTCGTCGTTACGCACGAGATGGGCTTTGCCCGCGAGGTCGGCGACAGGGTGCTTTTCATGGACGGCGGGCACATCGTTGAGCAGAATACGCCCGAGGAGATATTCACCAATCCCCGGAGCGAAAGACTCCAGAGCTTTCTTGCAAAGGTGCTTTGACCATGATCAAAAACGACTCTGACGGATACCGTCAGAGTCGTTTTTGATTTGATCTGTCTGATTTATTTCCCGGCGTGCGCCATAGCCTCTCCGAACTGTTCGGCGCACGAAGTGATGGCTTTCTCGATCGGCAGGCGGTCAAGTCCGGAGCCCGCCACAAAACCCTGTGCGTTTGTCAGCTTATACAGCCAGACGGTATCCTCCGGCGAGGCAAAGGGGCCGCCGTGGCCAAACAGAAGTATTTCGGGATTCACCGCACGCGCGGCGTCAAACATGCGCTGTATGCGCGCGGCGGCCGCCTCGTATCCGAGCACGGAGTTGTGGCCGACCATGCCGCCGCCCGTGCCGCCGCAGTGCGGAATAACGCCATCCGCTCCCGCTCTGGCCATATCCGCGGCCTGCTGTTCGGAAAAAACGTAGGTTATCGTGAATATGTCCCGCTCATGGCAGCGGCGGATAAGCTCCACCTCGCGCGCGAAGCCGACGCCCCGTTCCTCTCTCCTGCGGCATTCCTCAAACATCGCCTGCTCGCCGGAAATGCGCAGAGCGCCGATACCATCCTCCGCTTCGTCTTTTCCCGCGATCTCCAGAAAGTCCTCACAACCGATCTCGCCGGAGCTCATAAAGTTGACGACGCCGGAAGCTCCGAGCTCAAGGTAAGCGTCGATCATCCCGTCCAGATTGTCCTGCGCGTCATACTCGCCGACGGTTATGCCCGCAAGCAGCGGAATATCCTTCGTGGCAAAGACCTGTTCGGGAAACATCTCCCTGACCATCTCGTTCGGGCTTTTCGGCGGCGTTGCGATGCTGGGCAACCCCATCTGGCGCATACGCCCGGTGTGAAGTATCATCAATATATCGGTACCGCCCGCCTCGGCGGATTTTGCGTTCAGTCCGCTGCCCGTCGCGGCGACAAGAAGGCCCTTGCCCTGCGCCATTTTTTTGTGCAGCCTTTCAAGTATTTCCCCGCGCGTATTCTTTCTTCCCATAGTCTGCTCCTTTTCCATATACCGTCATATCGTTGGCTTGCTTGTACAGGGCGGCTGCGCCCGTATTTATATCGTAACACATTTCCCGCCTTGCGTCGAGTCCGAATCCGGGATATAATGTCAATATCGTGTAATATCGGAGGATAAATCTATGGAATATACCATCTGCCTTGTGGGCACGCTCGACACGAAAGGCAATGAATACGCATATCTCAAGCACTGCATCGAGTCCCTCGGGGGGAGCACTCTGGTCGTTGACTGCGGCCTTTTCCCGCCGGACGGTCTTTCCCCGGATATCGGCGCGGACGACGTGGCCGCCGCCTGCGGCACGGATCGTTCCGCTCTCATAAGCGCCGGCGATCCCGGAGCCGCCGTGGTCGCGATGAGCCGCGGAGCCGCCGCCGTGGTCCGAGGGCTTTATGACGAAGGACGGATAAACGGAGTTATCTCCATGGGCGGAGGTCAGGGCACCACTGTCGCCGCCGCCGTGTGCAATGCACTGCCCGCCGGTTTTCCGAAGCTGATCCTCTCCACAATAGCGCTTGTCGATAAGACCCCGTTTCAGGGCATCTCCGACGCGCTGGTCATGGACCCCATCGTGGATATATCCGGCAGCAACACGCTGCTGCACCGCGCGCTCCACAACGCCGCCGCGGCTGTCTGCGGCATGGCCGCCGCCCCGTACCGGGAGCCGGAAAACAGCCGCCCCTGCATCGCCGTGAGCATGTTCGGGATAACGACGCCCTGCGGCGAGCGCGTCTGCGCCCGTCTGAGTCAGGCGGGCTTTGACCCGCTGGTGTTCCACGGGACCGGTACCGGCGGAGCCGCCCTCGAGAAACTCGTCCGCAGCGGAGCCGTGCGCGGCGTTATCGATATGACGCTCACCGAGGTCGGGCAATACTTTCTCGGCGGACTGTCCGGAACGGTCCCCGACAGGATGTGTGCCGCCGCCGAAGCCGGGATCCCTCAGGTCATCGCGCCCGGCGCCGTCGATGCCGTGAACTATATGGCTCCCGCCGGAATACCGGAAAGATTCCGCGGCACGCGCCTTTTTTACATGCACAACGCAACGGTCGCGCTCATGCGCACGAATGCGGAGGAAAACGCCCTCATCGGTAAAACCATCGCGGAACGCGCAGGAAAAAGCAGCGCGCCTGTCAGCATACTGCTGCCGCTCCGCGGCGTTTCGGCATACGACCGCGAGGGCGAGGTTTTCCACGACCCCGGCGCGGACGCCGCGCTTTTCGCGGCGGTCGAGCAGAATCTCTGCGGCGGCACGGCGCTGAAAAAGCTCGACCTGCATATCAATGACACAGAGTTTGCCGACGCGCTCGTGGACGAGCTTCTCACAATGCTGTAAAATGCTCCCGAAACACAAAAAAACCGGGGCTGCACTTCACGCTGAGGTGCAGTCCCGGTTTTTCATCGGTCATTCATAATTATGTGCGTCCTTGAGCACCATGTCCTTGACCTTCATAAGGCGGACCTTGGTGGAAAGGTCGTTTTCCTCGAGCTTCATTGAAATATACTTGATATTGGCCTGCATCTCTGGGATCATAACATACTCAAGCGCATTGACGCGGCGGCGCGTCTTTTCGATCTCCTGCGCCAGCATCTGCATCGTTTTTTCGACCTCTGCCAGCTCCAGCATGTCCTCAAAGACCTGCGCCATTCTGAACAGCGCGTCGTCCAGCTCGCCGGAGGTCTGGGCAAAGCCGTAGGGATATATCTCCGACGGGTCGTTGTTCTTTGTCCGGAAGCTGTATTCCGGCACATTGACGCTCATGATGTTTTTGTAGCTTATCTCCAGCTCAACGCTCTGGCGCGGATACAGCAGCGCCTGTTCGAGCATATCCGGCGACATGATGGAGCTGGCGACCGTAAGCGCGCCGAAAGCCTCCGTCAGCCCGTTCTCGACCCTTGTGCGCAGTTCCTTGTTCCGCCGCACTATCTCGAGAAACTGGCGCATAAGCTCATCGCGCTTATCTTTGAGCAGCTTATGGCCGCGTGTCGCGGTCTGCAAACGGCCCTTCAGCTGGTTCAGGACCATTCTGGTCGGTGTC
>CAKSXP010000064.1 GCA_934515035.1 uncultured Oscillospiraceae bacterium | reverse complement strand
GCGCAGAAAAACGGCATCAGAGCCGTTATCTGCCTGCCTGACAGCGCGCCTATCTCAAAGGTAGAGGCAACGAAGAGCTATGGCGCGGAGGTATGTATGGTCGAGGGCGTATATGACGACGCCTATGCATATGCTCTCAGACTGCGCGACGAAAAGGGATATACCTTTATCCATCCCTTTGACGACGAGGCAGTCATTGCCGGTCAGGGGACCATTGCACTTGAGCTGTGCGACCAGCTCAAGGATATTGATGCGGTCATCGTGCCGATAGGCGGCGGCGGTCTTATCTCCGGAATAGCATTTACTATCAAGGCTCTTGATCCGAGGATAAAGGTCTACGGCGTTCAGGCGGCGGGCGCGCCCAGCATGTACAGGGCGCGCGAAAACGGAGAGATCGGCACGCTCGAGAGCGTTTCCACCATAGCCGACGGCATAGCGGTGAAGCGCCCCGGCGATCTTACATATGAGATATGCTCAAGCTGTGTTGACGAGATAGTGACTGTAACGGACGACGAAATCTCGGCGGCCATACTTGCGCTTATGGAACAGCAGAAGCTCGTTACGGAAGGTGCGGGCGCGGCGGCTGTTGCCGCGGCGATGTTCAACAAACTGCCGATCAAGGGTAAAAAGACGGTGTGCATACTCTCGGGCGGAAACATCGACGTTACAATACTTTCGCGCGTTATAGAACGCGGACTTCTCATGAGCGGAAGGACCTGCCAGCTCACGATCGAGCTTGTGGACAAGCCGGGGCAGCTTCTGAGCGTCGCGCGCACGATAGCGGAGCTGGGCGGAAACGTCATATCCGTTCACCACGAACGCGCCAACGAGGGCAGCGACATAAACGGCTGCTATCTGCGGCTGGAGCTTGAGACGAGAAACTTTGAACACATAGCCCAGATCCGGGAAGCGCTGAGAGCGCACGGCTTGAGGATCGTGAACGGCTGATACGCCCGGAGACGCATCCGGCAGGATGATATTATATAAGAAGAGAGGACCGCCCGTTTTATACGGGCGGCCCTCTCTTCAGTTTTCTGTGATAACGCCTTCCACGGGGAGAAAGCTTCTGAAATACGGAGCTCTGCCGGCGGAGAAGCCGACAACGTTTTTCGTCTCTGTGCTCAGAGAGAAGACATAGTCGAAATAAACCGGCTTTCCGCCCTTGTCGTCGTTGCCGGATTCTGCGGCAAAGGCGAGGAGAGAATCTGTTTTGATAATGTCCGCCGCCTCGGATTCGCCCCAGTGCGGATGGGTGAAGCGGCCGCGCAGAGCGCCGTTTTCCTCGAAGATATGTATGGACATGGGAATTTTCATGATGCCCGCCGAACCGTCGGGCGCTTCAAAATCATTTTTCGGAAATCCCGGTATCTCAGCGCCGAGCACCAGGTTGAAATCTATTTTCATGTGGTCATGCCTCCTTGCAGGTCGGATATTTTTTCGTCTTGGGCATCAGAGCTTTGCGGCCGCGGCAAGCGCCATGCGGTTGCAGGAGCGTACGTTGCCCGGTGTGTTGCTGTCGCCGATGTTAAAGAAGTAACGGGCGCAGGAGGAGAAGGCGAGAGCTTCGCCTGTCAGCGGCTCAACTCCGCCGGAAACAACGATGCTGTCACATTCGATCTCGTGGTCACCGGCGGCGTCGGAATAGCGCACAACGCCGTCCGCCACGGAGGTCGTGACCGCGCCGGTAATGCCGGTAAAGCCATTTTCAGAGAGCCAGCGCCTGCGCAGAAGCGCATAGGCGTGGACGCACCAGGCATTTTCGGCCAGATGAGCGTTTCTGGTCAGTACGGTCACCTCGTGCCCGGCCTCGGCGAGATACATACCGGTCTCCGTGCCCGTCTCGGAGCCGCCGATAACGACCACGCGGCGTCCAAGCTCATGCTCGCGACCGTATACCTCGAGAGGTGTGTAAACGCGGGTGCTGTCGATGCCGCTTATCGCAGGGATCTTTGCCTTTGCGCCGACTGCGGTCACAACGGCGTCAAAGCCCTCCGCGGCTATCATTTCGGGCGTTGCCTCGGTGTTGAGAAGAAGCTTTATCCGGTCGTTCATGCCGATGAGATATATCAGCCGGTCCTTATATTCGCGCAGTGCCCATTTGAATTCCGGATAATCCGCATGAGTCAGCTGGCCGCCGGGAACAGCGGACTTTTCGTAGAGAGTTACGCTGTTTCCGCGTTCGGCGAGCAGCAGCGCGGCGCGCATCCCGGCCGGACCGGCGCCGATGACTGCGATTTTTCTGCCGCCATGTGCCGGCTCGATCATCCTGTCCAGACGGTGGGCAAGACCGACTTCCGGATTGACGGCGCAGGAGGATATGAAGCTGCCGTGAACGTGCTCGTGACATTTGTTGCAGTGCAGGCAGGGCAATATGGTGTCTGTGCGCTCTTCGATTATTTTTCTGCCGTAGTCTCCGTCGCAGATGAACGGACGGGCAGCAGAGATAAGGTCGGTTTTTCCCTCGGCGATGAATCTTTCATTCATCTCCGGATCATGGAAGCCGCCGTTGGGAGCTGTGAGTATCTTTACGCCGGCCTTTTTGGCGGCTTCGGCGAACTTGAGCGTAGGCGGGATGTCGGAACCGTTGTAGTTGTAGGAGGTGGCGTGGGAATTGTCCATGTCGTTGAGACGAAGCTGGAGAATATCGGCGCGTCCCTCGCAGAGCCTTGCAAATTCGATGAATTCGTCCTCGGGCATGCAGTCGCCGCTGACCTGAAGCTCGATGATGAAGCCCTCGCCGCAGGTCTTGCGGATAGCGTCCACGATCTCAAGCGGGAACCGCGCGCGGTTTGCAACGCTTCCGCCGTATTCATCGGTGCGCCTGTTGGTCTCGCTGCTCAGGAAACAGGCGAGAACGTTATAGTTATAGGCAAAATGCAGACACACGGCGTCAAATCCTACGCTCTTGTAATATGCGCAGCGGGAGGAGATCTCGTCTATGACCGCGTCCATCTGTTCGCGGTTCATTGCCTTTATGGGCGCGGGAGCAAAGGGCCCCTCGCTTACGGGCACGCCCGGGCCGGGATCGTCCAGGTCGAGCATCATCTGGGGACGGTAGACTCCCATATGCTCATAAACGCCGACGTCATGAGGAATGGACTGAAATTTTGAGAGCTGCGCGGAGATGAGCGAGCCCTGGAAATGTACGGCCTCCACCATCGCGCTCAGGTAGTTGTCAACACTGGGGTCTGTCGGATCCCAGCACGGGCCCCGCTTTATATCCTCCATGGGCATATGCCGCGTGTTGTTGAACCTGTCGGGGATAGTAACGAGCGCGGAACCCGCCCGCGCAATGTTTTCGACAAAGCTTATGATCGATTCTGAGGGGAATATCTCCGGCCCCTGCAAAAAATGCGGAAGGCAGCTCGAAGATATCATGCGGTTTTTAAGTACGTGCCCGCGTATGACTATCGGGGACAGCAGATGCTCGAAGCTGTGGCTCATGTGTTGTCATCCTTTCCTTGAATAATATCTGCTATTGATTTTATCATTTCCGCCACGTATGTGTCCAATGCCTTAGTGTTATGATCCGATTAATAATAATCATTGGCTCTCGACCCCTTTGAAAAAATGTGATAAAGTTATTAAAAAGGATGTGAGGGCATGGAACTGTTTCAGATAGATTATTTTCGGGCGTTGGCGCGCACGGGAAATATGACCGCCGCGGCGTCGGAGCTTCATATAACCCAGCCGGCGCTCAGCCGGGCGATATCCGCGCTGGAGACGGACCTCGATACTCAGCTTTTTGAACGAGAGCGCGGAAAGCTGTATCTCAATCGCGCGGGGGAACTCTTTCTGGAGAATGCGGATAAGATCTTTGCGGAGATCGGAAACGCGCGCGAGCGGCTTGATGCGCTGAAAAAACCGGAGGCGGAGACTCTGCGCTTCGGAACGACTCAGCACGGTCTCATAACGCGCGCGCTTTATGCGTTCTGCGCGGAACGGCCGGAACTGCATGTTGAGGAGGAGCGCCTGTCTGCGCGGGAGATCAAGAATTATTGCGAGACCTCGAGCGCGGATTTTGTCTTTTCTCCCGAGAGTGCGCATTCCCCGGTGATAGAGGTATGGAAGCTGTATACGGACGGCTTTGTTCTGCTTGGGGGAAAAAGCGGAACGGAAATACCGGTCGAGGAGATACGGGACATGCGTATCATCCAGTTCGAAAACTATCACAGGCTGGACGCCGTATATGCCAGCCCAAATTTCAGCGGAAATCTCTGCTTTGACTGCGGGGATGCCGCGCTGGCGCTGGGGCTTGTCCGCAGCGGATTTGGAGTGACGGTGCTTTCGCGGGACTATTACCGTTTCCTTTCCGAAAGCAGCCCCGGAATGACGGAGGGTATAAACTGTGCCATTGTAACAAAGAACGGACTTCCGCTCACATACGATGTTTTGTGCTCACGGCAGCGTTACAGGGAAATGAGCGCGGCGGCAGGCGAATTTGCAGATTTTCTGAAGCGGTTCTATGCCGGCTGAACAGCCCATGCAAAGCGCTCCGGCGGACGCCGATCATTTCGCATCATTCTTTGGGATGATTTACATTTCGGGGCGGACATGTATAATACAAATGGGATTCGTGTCGAAAGACCTATGACCGGGGGGGAACCCCCTCGAAAATACTTCACTCTGCATCAAATGGAGGGAAAAATGACCGGGACCATTATCATAAAACCCTCTATACAGCGACAATTCGACAGGTTTATGAGCAGCGGACGCATTCTATTTTTCAGCGCCCCATGCGGTTTCGGAAAGACCACTCTGGCCGAAGCTCTGCTGCACGGGCGGAATGTTCTGCGTCTGAACATGGGAAGTGCAGACTGTGTCATCCCATCAACGGCGCAGGACTGGGACATTCTGATGATCGACGACCTCCAGCTCATGCAGGATGAGCCGGAACAGCAAGCCCTTTGCGAGCTGATCCGCTCGAACCCGGAGCGCCGTTTTGTACTGCTTTCCCGCGGCACGCCGCCCGGCTGCCTGATGGCGTTTCAGTATACGGGTCTGATGACTGTGCTGACAGCGGAGGACCTTTTTTTCGATCACGATGACATCCGAAAGCTTTTTGCCGCCCGCGGGACTGCCGTGACGGAAAGCGAGATTGGCAGCATTCTGAGAAGCTCCATCGGCTACCCGCTGGGCGTGGTCATCGCCGCTCAGTGCATGTCCGGCGGAAAGCCCTTCGGTCAGGAGATAGTGGCGCAGGCACGCCGGCAGGTGTTTCTGTATTTTGAGGCGAATATCTACCGGCGCTTCGATCTGCCGCTGCGGCGCTTTCTGCTGGAGCTTGCGCCCTTTGACCGCTTTGATCTGGAAATGGCACGGATGGTGAGCGGCGATCCGCGCGCTGCCGATCTGCTGGAGTGGCTGCTGAGTAACACCACCATGCTTCGCTATGATGATATACAGCATTTCCGCTTCTGGCCCCAGTTCCGAGCGTTTTTGCTCTGGGAGCTGGAGCGGGAATATACCGAGGAAAAACGCAGGGCGCTTTTTTGCCGCGGCGGCCTGTACTATGAACTGAAAGAGGACTACGCCCGCGCGCTGGAGTGCTATACGAAAGGCGGAGATCATTCCAAGGTCTCTGAGCTGCTGATACGCAACGCTGAGCTCCACCCCGGCATGGGACATTACAGCGAGATGGAGGTCTATTACCGCGGTCTGCCAGAGTCCGAAATTCTGGCATCACCTGCGCTGATGCAGGGTATGAGCATGCTCTGCGCGCTGGCGGCCGATTACGAGGGCTCCGAGCGCTGGTATCAGGAGCTGAGGCGCTTTTCCGAGCAGCGCGGGAGACAGGACGCCGCGGGCAGGCAGGCCCGCAGCCGTCTTGCGTGGCTGGATATTGCCCTGCCTCAGCGGAGCGTGGAAACGCTGGTCGAAACGTTTCCCGCCGTGTTCCGCCTGCTGCGCAGCAAGGATATCTCGCTCCCGCCCTTCTCCGTTACCAGCACGCTGCCCGGCATTATGAACGGCGGAAAGGACTTTTCCGCATGGAGCAGGCGGGACGACCTGCTCTATCAGATGCTGCGCGTCCCCGTGGAAGCTGTGCTGGGGAAGGACGGCTTCGGTCTTGCGGACATTGCGCTGGCGGAGAGCAAGTTCGAAAAGGGGGAAGATATCTCCGCCCGAATGCTCTCCATGATGGCCCGTATCCAGGAGATACGGAAAAATGGAACGCCGGACATCGAGTTTGCCGCTGTGGGGCTTTTGAGCCGCAGTCAGTTTGCGTCCGGCCGCGCGGATGACGCGCGCCATACTCTGGAGCTTCTGCGGACACGCTTTGTGCAGCAGGGACAAAAGAGGTTCCTGCCCAACCTTGACGCGATGCTGTGCCGTATCGCGCTGCAAACCGGGGACAGGGACACTGCGGAAAACTGGTACCGGGAAAAAGCGCCGAAGGACCCGCAGCAGCTGAACGTGATGAAACGGTATCAGTACCTGACACAGGCAATGGCGGAACTTGCGGACGGCAGACCGGACGCCGCGCTTCTGACACTCGCACCGATGAGAACGTATTGCATGGCCTGTCAGCGGCACATTGACGGCATCCACCTGGATATGCTCTGCGCCATCGCCCTGTACAGGCAGGATAATAAGGAATGGCAGGAGCGACTGACGGCGGCGCTGGATGCCGCGAGGGAATTTTCCTTCATCCGGACTGTCAGTATATACGGGAATGCGGCGCTTCCGTTGCTGGAGACGCTTCCGTGGGACAAAGACGGCAAATGGGGCAGCCGTCTTATGAGCGCCGTGCGGATGCTGGCGTCCTGTTATCCGGCGTTTTTACAGCCGCCACTGCCGCCAGGCGAAGAGCTGACGGCGGCGGAACTTCAGGTCCTGCGGCTGATCTGCGCCGACAAGAGCAATGCCGAGATCGGAGAGATCCTGAATATCAAGCTCCCAACCGTCAAGACACATGTGCGGCACATTCTGACCAAGCTGAATGTCAGCCGCCGCAGCGAGGCGAAAACCGCCGCAAAGAAGCTGCGTCTGATTTCGGAGGACATATAAAAACTGTGCCCGTTTCTGAACGGGCCGGACATAGAAACATCAACGCATATTTCCAAAGGAGAATCTTATGAACAAAAGAGTTTTGAGCCTGTTCATGGCATTCGTGCTCTGCCTGACGCTTCTTCCCGCGGCGGCTTTCGCCGATGGAGCGGACGGAGACATGGAGGGAGAGAACGTCGCCGGTCCGGCCGGTGACGGTGTGGTCTGCGATCCCGCCGATACCCCGGACGACGAAGGCGGCGGTATCTATGTTCCGCCCGGAGGACCGACGGAAGGGGGCGGCGGTACATACATCCCCGGAGAAGATACGAGAACGGAGATCTGGCGCGACACGTCGCGGAGCCAGTCCATTGGTCGCAGCTATGACGGCACGACGGACGGCAGCACGATAAAGGTCACTTTCCCATTCACCGACGGCAGCAATGAGATACTTCTTGAGGAAGGCAAGGACTGCGAGGCCGTGAAAACCTTTGATTCTCCGGAAGCGGGAGACCATACAGTTGCGGTAGAGCTCACGCTTATCGGCGATGCGGAAGCGAAGTACAAGCTCAGAGCGGGCGAGGAAAAGTTTACGATCGACGGTACGATCAACAAAGCGTGGCCCAAAGTGACGCTCGCTCTCTCCAGAACGGTGTGCACGACGGTCGAAAAGCTTCTTCCTCTTCTGTCTGTCGGCGGCGTGGAGGAAGAGGCAGAGGTTACATATTATTACACCTTGTATAAATTCCTGGTCGGCGATTCGGAGTTTGAAGACAGCGAGGCCATTCCCAGGATAGACGAAAACACCACGATCAGCGAACCCGGTACGTATTATATCTATGCAAGGACTGCCGAGACCGCAAACTACGAGTCGGACATGACGGATAATTATGAGACACTCACCGTCAGTGAGGCCACCGTTGAAGCCGCCTCGGTGACAAGAGCGGACGGCACGGATGGAGGTACATACGAATCTCTCCCGGCAGCGCTGAACGCGGCACAGGACGGCGACACCGTCAAACTGCTGGCGAACTATACGACAGATTGGAGCGCCGTTGAAGCGGGTGAAGCGCAGATGGCCGTCGTCAAGAAGCAGCTGACGCTGGACCTGAACGGCAAGACGGCGGATTATCTCGTCGTGGGCGAGATGGTCTCTGACGAAGAAGGCGGGATCCTTGAATCTGCCGACGGCAACCTGACCGTTATGGGCAGCCGTGAAGGTACCGGTACGAACGGCAGGATCACCACGCTCAAGTTCGTTAGAGGAGAGCTGTCCATTCAGGACGAGGCAATAATTGGAACAACATCATCAGATTCTTCCACGGGACTTTTCTGTAAAGAAAACAGCGGCACTGTGACCATCACCGGTGGTACGGTGTATAACGCCGCAGTAGGCAAGGGCGTGACCGTCACCGTCTCCGGCGGCTCAGGGCACGCGGGGACATGGTTGAACGACGGTACGCTGAACATCACAGGCGGTACGTTTGGCGGTGTACTGTTCTGTAACAAAGGCGGGATCATCGCCATCAGCGGCGGCACCTTCAGTACGCTTCAGAACCTCGACGACAACTCCTCCCAGATTCCGCCCATATCCCTGCTGGCAAAGGGCTATGCCTTCTACGACGTGTATAATGAGGGCACCGTAAAGGACGGCAGCAAGAGAGATTTTCTGCAAAATGTGACGGTCAAAGAACACACCCACACCATGGTGGACAACAAGTGCGCCTGCGGTCTGTCCTGCACCCACACGAACACCGAGGGCGTGAGCACCATCGGTGAAGACGGCAAGTGCACGGTATGTGGAACCCAGTTCGCGGCTGTCATCGGCGAAACCTATTATGCCGACGTGAAGTCCGCGCTGGACGAGGCAACTGACGGGCAAACCGTCAGGCTGCTGGCGGACGCGACCTTGTCTGGTGATAACACGACCAATACGGATATCAGCAAATCCCTTAC
>CAKSXP010000063.1 GCA_934515035.1 uncultured Oscillospiraceae bacterium | reverse complement strand
ACCTCGAAGAGGCTGAAAGGACCATTGCTTGATTTGATTTAGGAGAATGATATGGGCTTTTTTGATAAAATAAAACAGGGTCTTGCCAAGACAAAGCAGAATATGACCATTTCCATGAACAGTATGTTCGCGGGAATAACCGGAGAGAATGAGGATGCGTTTGACGAGCTGGAAGAGACTCTCATCCTCGCGGATGCCGGAGTTGATACGGCAGTCTCTGCGGTAGAGCGGCTGCGCGCCGCAACAAAGAGCAAGGGGCTTCGCGGCGAGGAACAGGTCCGCAATGAAATGACGGACATACTGACAGACGTTCTGGATACCGGTGACCGGAAGCTGAAGCTCAATACCCGCCCGTCGGTCATCCTTATGATCGGTGTAAACGGCGTCGGAAAGACGACAACGATAGGCAAGCTTGCGGCGGGAATGAAGAAAGAGGGCAAAAAGGTGCTTCTCTGCGCCGGAGATACTTTCCGTGCGGCCGCGGCGGAGCAGCTTGGCGTCTGGGCTGAACGCAGCGGTGCCGACTTCGTGCGTCATGAGGAAGGGTCCGACCCTGCATCGGTCGTGTTCGACAGCATCGCGGCGGCCAAGGCGCGCGGCGTGGACGTTGTCATAATCGACACCGCGGGCAGACTCCACAACAAGGCAAACCTTATGAACGAGCTTGCAAAAATACGCCGGATAATCTCGCGTGAGCTGCCTGATGCGGATGTGGAGACCCTGCTGGTGCTCGACTCGACGACAGGGCAGAACGGCCTTATACAGGCAAAACAGTTCCGCGAGAGCGCGGGGCTGACCGGCATAGTGCTGACGAAGCTGGACGGTACCGCAAAGGGAGGCATCGTGTTCCCGATAGCGGAGGAACTCGGTGTTCCCGTCAAGTTCATCGGCGTCGGCGAGGGCGTGGACGATCTTATGCCCTTTGAGCCGAGAGAATTTGTGGAGGCACTGCTGCAATGACGTTCGTAATGGCCAGCAACAACAGCGGAAAGCTCCGCGAGATAAGGGAAATCCTTTCCGAGATGGACATTGAGGTCATATCGCAGCGCGAGGCAGGTTGTGAAGTCAGCGCTCAGGAGACCGGAACGACATTCGAGGAAAACGCCTATATAAAGGCGATAATGGCAACGACGCTTCTCGGCCTTCCGGCGATAGCGGACGATTCCGGCCTGTGCGTGGATGCGCTTGACGGCGCGCCCGGCATATATTCGGCGCGGTATGGAAACGGAGAAGCAAAAACGGACGCGGAACGCATGGGGCTTCTGCTGAAGAATATGGAAGATAAGACAGACCGCGCGGCACGTTTTGTGTCATGTGTCTGCTGCACCTTCCCAAACGGCGACGTTATAACCGCCCGCGGAGAATGCGAGGGAACGATAACCCGTGAACCGAGAGGTGAAAACGGGTTTGGATATGACCCCATATTTTTGCCGTCCGGAATGACCATGACTATGGCGGAAATGCCGGAAGAGACAAAGAACAGAATTTCGCACAGGGCGAAATCACTGGAAGAATTTAAGAAGGGATTGATAGATTATTATGCCTCTGACAAGTAAACAGAGATCACAGCTCAAGGCGCTTGCGCAGAACGAGGATACGATCATACAGATCGGAAAGGGCGGGATAAGCGACAGTCTTGTCGAGCAGGTGTCTTCCGCGCTCGCAGCGCGTGAGCTGATAAAGGGCAAGGTCCTTGAAAATTCGCTTCTCACGGCTCGCGAAGCCTGCGATGAGCTTGCCGAACGCTGCAAGGCAGAGGGCGTGCAGACCATCGGAAACAAGTTTGTCCTTTATAAGAGAAACGAAAAGGAGCCGCGTATACAGCTTGTTAAAACCAAGAGGTAATTAAGTATGCGTATCGTGATTTACGGAGGAAGCTTCAATCCTCCACATTTTGGCCATGTGTCCGCGCTCAGGTCGGCGATGGAACAGCTGAAGCCGGATATGACGCTGGTCATCCCGGCTGCGGAGGCGCCGCATAAGGAACTCGCCGGCGGCAGTCCGGATGCGCAGACGCGCCTTTTGCTCACGCGAGCCGCCTTCGGCGGCATTGAGGGCGTTGAGGTTTCCGATATGGAGATAAGGCGCGGGGGAAAAAGCTATACGATGCTGACCGTTCAGGAGCTGCACAGCCGTTTTCCCGGAGCGGAGATATTCCTTCTTGTGGGGACGGACATGTTTGAAAGCATGGAGCAGTGGTATGAATTCCGCTCCATAATGATGGAGACGACGCTCGCGCCCGCGATACGCCGGGACGGCGATCTCAGCGGTGTAAGGGAATGCGCCGATCGGTTTGAGCGCGAATACGGGGCAAAAACCGTTTTTATCGATCATGAGCCGATAGACGTTTCCTCGACCGAGCTTCGCGGGCTTCTGCCGGAGCGCCGCGGCGTGGAATATTTTCCGGATGCGGTTTATTCGGAGATAATACGAAAAAGGTTGTATTCCGCAAAGCCGGATCTTGACTGGCTTCGTGAAAAGTCCGAGATATATCTCAAGGAAAAGCGGATACCGCATGTCCGGGGCTGTGCGCAGGAAGCGCGCAGACTCGCCCAGAGATGGGGGGAGGATCCGGACCTTGCGGAAGAGGCCGGTATCCTGCACGATATAACAAAGAAATTATTGCTTGACGAGCAATTGCTATTGTGCGAAAAATATGGTATCATAAACGATACTGTCGAAGCGCAGAGCACTAAGCTTCTTCACGCCAAAACAGGAGCGGCGCTCTCAAAAGACCTGTTTGGAGTATACGGAAAGGTATACAGCGGCATTCGCTGGCACACGACGGGAAAGGCGGATATGACTCTTTTCGAAAAGATAATCTATCTTGCCGACTACATCGAGCCGACGCGCAGCTTTGAAGGCGTTGAAAAGCTGAGAGAACTGGCTTACACTGACAAAGACGAAGCGATGATCCTTGGGCTGGGGATGAGCCTGGAGGAACTGAAGCAATATGGCGCGGAGCCGCATAAGAATTCTGTCGAAGCTTTGGAGTGGCTGATGGCAGAGAGGCGGATCAGAAACTGAAGGAGACGCATATGAAGCTTTTCGGTTCAAAGAGCTCACACAATGGTGAACCAGCAAAAAAACGCATATGGCCAAGAGTGCTGATAACGGTACTTGCCGTCGTCGCGGTGCTCCTCGTGGGGGCATATACCGCGTTCGAAGTATGGGTAAGACCGCCCGAACAGCACATTTATACGCCCGATACGGATCAGCCGCAGGATCCCTCCGAAGATCAGAACAGCGAAACGCCGGCGCCCGACGGCAGCGGCGGGGAAGAGGCGGAACCGACGGTCGAGCCGACGGAGATGCCCGTTCCCGAGGGCGGATATGCAAACGAAAACAGATACACTTTCCTCGTCGTCGGAAAGGAGCCGGACGGCTATAATACGGACACAATTCTCGTTGGAACGTTTGACGTTGAGGAGGAATGGCTCCATATCGTCAGCATTCCGAGAGACACGCTTGTCAATGTTCCGTGGTGGCCGGCCAAAATAAACTCGGTTTACAGCATGTCGGCTTCCGGCTATGGAAGCTGGCAATACGACAGCGAGATCGACGGTTTGTGTGCCGCGGTTAAGGACATAATGGGTTATGAGCCTGCATATTGGGCCGTTATCGACATCGTGGCGTTTGAAAAACTGGTCGATGCTATCGGCGGAATAACTTTTAATGTTCCGTATGATATGGATAAGGATGAACCCGAGATACATTTTTCCGCCGGAGAACAGTGGCTTTCCGGCGCGGATGCGCTCAAGGTCGTTCGCTACAGGGATTATCCCATGGGCGATATTGACCGCATATCCGTCCAGCAGGAGTTTTTGAAGACGCTTGCGGACGAAATGCTGACGCTTGGAAACATTCCCAACATTGGCAAGGTGTATGGCATTTACGACGAATATGTCGAAACGAATCTTGCCAGCGGAAATATCGCGTGGTTTATTCGCGAGTTCATGAAGCTTGATGCGGAGAGCATAACCTTTGCGACTATGCCGGGGGATTATTGCCTTTCCATCAAGGGAACATCGTTTGTCAACATCTATCTTGACAACTGGCTCGAGATGGTCAACAGCGACCTGTCGCCTCTCGAGCACGAGATAACGGCAGAGGATGTTGAAGTCGTCAGATATTCGGACAGCTGGGGATATTATGTGACCTCGGGAGAGGTAAAAGTCCCACGATAAATTCTTTCCGGGAGAAATATATATGAAAGTTTTTGGAAGCGGCGGAAAACATAAAAAGAGCTCCGCCGATCCTGCAAACAGCGAATACTCCGGGTTCGATGGCGTTTCTGGGTATTCCGGATATGAAGAGGAACCTGCTTTTAACGAATATGGAGAGACCGAGGATCAGGTCAACGCCATAATCGCCGGATACAGGAAGAAAAAACATCGCCGTGTCGTGATTGTACTTGTGATACTGGCGCTTCTTGCCGCGGGCGGAATAACGGCTTATTCCGTTTTTATCAAGCCGCCCGATCTGATCCAGGCTCCGCCCCGGCATGACGATACACCGGCAAGCCCCGGCGCGGACAATACGGCTGCTCCCGTGGAGGATGAAGAACCACAGGAATATATTGACAACGGCTATCGCAAGGAATACCGCTATACGTTTCTTGTCCTCGGTGTCGATCAGATAAAATCCAACACGGATACCATTCTCGTCGGAACGCTGGATGTAAAGGATCATTGGCTGCATGTGGTCAGCATCCCGCGCGACACTCTTGTCAACGTGCCGTGGGGCGCGAAAAAGATCAACACTGTCTATGCATCTTCTCAGCTGGGATATGACGGCTGGGATTATGACGACGGGATCGACGGGCTGAAAAAAGAGCTTGTTGACATCATGGGATATGAGCCCGACTGCTGGGCGATAATCGATATCGTCGCGTTCAAGGAACTGGTAGACGCTATCGGCGGCGTTTACTATGATGTACCGGTCGACATGAACTATATAGACCCGGACCAGGATCTTGTCATAGACATCAAGGCGGGCTATCAGTGGCTTTCCGGAGAGGAGGCGCTGAAGGTCGTTCGCTTCCGCTCGGGATATGCCATGGCGGATATAGGAAGGATCGGCACGCAGCAGGATTTTATAAAATCGATCGCCAGTCAGATGCTCGATCTTGGAAATATCCCGAACATCGGCAAGGTATATGATGTTTACGAGCAATACGTTGATACAAACCTTTCGGTGGGGAATATCGCCTGGTTCGTCAAGGAGTTCCTCAAGCTGAGTCCGGAGGATATAACCTTCGACACACTTCCCGCAAACTACTCTGTTATGATACCGGCAGTCAACGGCCTCTCTTATTGCAGCATCTATATCGACGAATGGCTCGAACTTGTAAACACAAAGCTTTCGCCGCTCGACAGAGAGATAACCGTGGATGATCTCAATATCCTGACCTGGGATTCGCTGCTCGGCGCCCAGTCAACAACGGGCGTTGTTGCCGGGGGACAGTATTCGTTCGTTTCCATACCTTAAGTAAAGAAAGAGGTAATTAAATGTTTACTCCTGAAAATGTTGCCAACGCGGTCGTCACGGCTCTTGATTCGAAAATGGCAAGGGATATAAAGCTTCTCAAAACGGAGAATATTACCGTAATAGCAAACTATTTTGTCATATGCACCGCGACGAGCACGACGCAGATAAAGACGCTGTCCGATGAGGTGGAAAAGCAGCTGACGGAGCTGGGGGAACCGCCGCTCAGGCGCGAGGGGTTCCGGTCCGGCGGCTGGGTCATCATCGACTTTGGATGTGTTATCGTACACATTTTCCTTGACGAGATGAGAAAGTTCTATAATCTCGAGCGGCTGTGGGCGGATGCGGAGGAAATCGATATCTCATCCCTTCTTGGCCCCGGTGAATAACGGCAGAATAAGCGGCCGCATATTCGCGTCACGGGGCTCTTCCATGAAACGCTTAAATTCATAGACGAAAAGAGAGAACAGAACAAGATGAAATATGATTTTCAGGCAATAGAGAAAAAGTGGCAGAGCTATTGGGCGGAGAACAAGACCTTTGCCGCGCAGAACGGAGGCAAAAAGCCGAAGTTCTATGCACTTGTTGAGTTTCCCTATCCCTCCGGACAGGGCCTGCATGTCGGACATGCCAGACCGTATACCGCTATGGACGTCGTTGCGAGAAAGAAGAGAATGGACGGCTTCAACGTCCTTTTCCCGATGGGCTACGACGCATTCGGCCTGCCTACCGAAAACTATGCAATAAAGAATCATATCCACCCGGCGATCGTCACCAGAGACAATATCGCAAACTTTACAAAACAGCTGCACATGCTGGGATATTCCTTCGATTGGGATCGCGTTATCAACACGACGGACCCGGAGTATTACAAGTGGACGCAGTGGATATTCCTCCAGCTGTTCAAGCACGGCCTGGCCTATAAGACGACCATGCCCGTCAACTGGTGCACCTCCTGCAAGTGCGTTCTGGCGAACGAAGAAGTTGTCGAGGGCGTCTGCGAACGCTGCGGAAGTCCCGTTGTGCGCAAGGAAAAGAGCCAGTGGATGCTGGCGATAACAAAATATGCCCAGCGCCTGATCGACGATCTGGACGACGTGGACTTTATTGAAAGAGTAAAGACACAGCAGAAGAACTGGATAGGGCGCAGCACCGGTGCGGAGGTCGTTTTCAAGTCCACACTGGGCGACGACATCGTCATATTCACGACGCGGCCCGACACTCTTTTTGGCGCTACCTATATGGTCCTGTCGCCCGAGCATGAGCTGATAAAAAAGTGGATGCCTTCGCTCGCAAACGCCGATGAGATCCGTGCGTATCAGGAACTCGCGGCCTCCAAGTCCGATCTGGAGCGCACTGAGCTGAACAAGGAAAAGACGGGCGTGATGCTCGACGGAGTCAAAGCTGTCAATCCGGTAACGGGAAAAGAGATACCTGTATTCATCTCAGACTATGTTCTTGCTACTTACGGCACGGGAGCTATCATGGCCGTTCCCGGACATGACCAGCGCGACTGGGAATTTGCCAAAGTATTCGGTCTGCCGATCATCGAGGTCGTTGCGGGCGGAGACGTAACGCAGGAGGCTTTTGTCGCAAAGGATGATACCGCTGTTATGGTCAATTCCGGCTTCCTCAACGGACTGACGGTCAGGGAAGCTATTCCGGCCATGACAAAATGGCTCGAGGAAAAGGGTATAGGCCACGAACAGGTCAACTATAAGCTGCGCGACTGGGTATTCTCCCGCCAGCGCTACTGGGGCGAACCGATCCCCCTCGTGCACTGCGACAAATGCGGCTGGGTGCCGCTTCCGGAGGATCAGCTTCCGCTGCTGCTGCCGGATGTGGAAAGCTACGAGCCTACGGACAACGGAGAAAGCCCGCTTGCAAAGATGACGGATTGGGTAAACACTACCTGCCCGCACTGCGGCGGACCCGCCAAACGAGAGACGGATACAATGCCTCAGTGGGCCGGCTCCAGCTGGTATTTCCTGCGCTATATGGATCCGCATAACAAGGATGCTCTCGTGGGCAGGGAAGCGCTTGATTACTGGAATCGCGTTGACTGGTATAACGGCGGTATGGAGCATACCACGCTGCATCTGCTGTACAGCCGTTTCTGGCACAAGTTCCTCTATGATATCGGTGTTGTCAACACCAAAGAGCCCTATGCCAAGCGCACGAGCCACGGTATGATCCTCGGCGAGGGCGGCGAGAAAATGTCCAAGTCCCGCGGCAACGTTGTGAATCCGAACGACGTCATTGCGAAATACGGCGCAGACACAATGAGGACCTATATCATGTTTATCGGTGACTTCGAAAAGGCTGCGGCCTGGTCGGATGATGCCGTCAAGGGCTGTAAACGCTTCCTTGACAGAGTGTGGAATCTTGCGGAAACCCCGCTGCAGGGCGACGCATATTCCAGGGAAAACGAAAAGGCGATACACCGCACCATAAAGAAGGTCAGCTCCGATATTGAGCAGATGAAATTCAACACCGCGATAGCCGCGATGATGAGCCTTGTAAACCAGTTCTATTCTTCAAAGCCCTCCCGCGGAGATATAAAGGCGCTGCTGCTGCTGCTCAGCCCCTTTGCGCCGCACATAGTGGAAGAGCTCTGGCAGATACAGGGCTTTGCCGGTCTTGCCTGCGAGTCGAAGTGGCCTGAATACGACGAAAGCAAGACTGTCGATGCTGAGAAGTCGATGGCTGTTCAGGTCAACGGAAAGCTCAAGACCACCATTGTTGTCCCGGTGGACTCCGACGACAGCGTTGTTGTGGAGGCTGCCTGTGCCGATGAGAAGATCAAGCGCCTGATGGAGGGAATGGAACTGGTAAAGACGATCGTTGTCAAGAACAAGCTTGTCAATCTGATCCTCAAACCTGCAAAGTAATTCTTGACAAGGCGGATCATATACTTTATAATATCAATGCTAAAAGCCATATTGTGGCCCTTTAAGCGTGCATGCACGTTTTTGGAGGGAGGGAAATAAAATGTCAGAAATCTATGTTAAGGAAAATGAGTCTCTGGACAACGCACTTAAGAGATTTAAGCGCAGCTGTGCAAAGGCAGGTGTTCTTTCCGATCTTCGTAAGAAGGAGTACTACCAGAGCCCCAGCGTCAAGCGCCGCAAGAAGTCCGAGGCTGCTCGTAAGAACAAGAATAAGCGCTATTATTAATTCAACCTTAAAACACCTGTTCCGTTTGGAACAGGTGTTTTTTTGTGCCGTATTATTGCTGCGTTCACAGATGTGCATATCCGGCGGAACAGCGAGGCCAAACAATTATTTGTCGACATGTCGCGGCAAATTCGGTAAAAAGACTTGACTATATGCTTATAATGATATATTATCAGACTGTCTTCGAGCTGCTCTTCCTAAAACATATGTAATGGAGTTGCAGCCGTGCCATTATTTGGCCCGGGGTCATATTGGAAACGATGTGGCCTTCCTGTTTGAAAAGGAGACGGATACG
>CAKSXP010000062.1 GCA_934515035.1 uncultured Oscillospiraceae bacterium | reverse complement strand
GGCATTATGCACAAAACAGCTTTGTCGAATTGGTCTATGATTGACAAATAATCAATATATCGTGTTATTTAAGCGCATTTTTGAATTTTGACCACCGTATATTGTGTTGTTGAAAATGTGCATTCTACGCATTGCGTTCGGTTTCGACAGGATGTTTTTTATGAAATATTCGTTATGGTAAACCGTTGAGGCAATTATGGTAAACTATTACTCAGTGTTATGTTAATCTGTTTCGCTAAATCAGCCGGCCTGTTTGGCCTGTTTGAGCGCCTGCGCGATCTGATCCGGGCAGGATGTCAGCTTGCGTCCGCAGTGTATTCCCTCGAGTCTGGATATGGCCTCGTCTACCTCCATCCCGCGCAGCAGGCTGGACAGTCCCTTGAGGTTTCCGTCGCATCCGCCGGTGACAGAGACGGACACGATCTTTCCGTCCTCTACCTCTATATTCATGAGCTGAGAGCATACGCCCTTGGGCTTATAGGTGATATTCATCGAAAACGCTCCTTTTCTGTTGCATTATGTAAATATTATTTATATCACATTTTCTTTCCGTCTGCAAGGTTCTGATCCTCCGGCGCCGTGCATATATTATCCACACTACGAAAGGAGTGCCGGAGATGAAAAAGCGTCTTGCAGCGGTCACGCTGGCCGCAATGCTCCTGCGCATCGCGCTTCTGGCAGGAGGAGAACAGGCCGGGCAGTGGCTCAGGGAAAAGCTGGGCAGCGGCCCGATAAACGCAAGTCTGAACGTAACATTCGGAGAGGATGGGACCGTGGAGGACACGCCCTCGCCCGAGCCACAGCCCCTGTCTGCGGATACCGGACAGGAACCCTCGCCCTCGCCGAGTCCTTCACCGTCGCCGCAGCCCGTGTTCACCGAGGATGAAAATATCCTTGAAACGACCATCAGCGGCGGTCTTACCATCAACAATGCGACCGGGTACGACATAGACATACAGGCGCTCCTGAGCGAAGGCGTTTCACTAACGCTGCCGAGCGAGGGACCGCAGATACTTATAGTACACACCCACGGGAGTGAGGCTTATACGCCCGATCCCGAAAACATATATGAGGAAAGCGGCTCCGTGCGTACAGAGGATACCAATTATAATGTCGTACGTGTCGGAGACGAGCTTGCAGCGGCTTTTGAGGCTCAGGGACTGAGCGTCATACACGACCGCGGTATATACGACTATCCAAGCTATACGGGCTCTTACAGCCGCTCAGGTGCCGCCGTGGAAAGCTACCTCGCCCAATATCCCGGCATCGCCATCGTCATCGACCTGCACCGCGATGCGCTGTGCGACGGCGATGTTGTCTACAAAACAGTCGCGCACGAGGGCGGCGAAGCCTCGTCACAGCTGATGCTGCTTGTCGGGACCGGCGAAAACGGCCTGTACCACCCATACTGGAGGGAAAACCTCAAGCTGGCGCTGACTCTGCAAAACGCAGTTGCCGGCACCTATCCGAGCCTTGCGCGCCCCGTCGCGGTAAAGCAGGAGCGCTATAACCAGCAGCTGACGACCGGTTCTCTCATTCTCGAGGTCGGCAGCAGCGGAAACACGCTTCCGGAGGCGCTGGCCGCGGTGCGCCTGTTTGCGGAAGCTGCCGGTCCGGCGCTTCTGGATATGGTGGGATAAAAAATGTTTACCGCGCGGCCTCTCTGTCGATAATCCATATATCACCGACAAGGAGGTTTTGATTTTGAATGTTTCGGACATTATGAGCCCGCACATAATCAGCATAAGGCAGGACGAGCCGGTATCCGCGGCTGCAAGGCTGCTGACGCGGCACAATCTCGGCTCGCTGCCGGTATGCGGCGCGGACGGAAATCTCCGCGGCATGGTGACCGACAGGGACATCGTCCTGCGCTGCGTCGCCGCCGACGAGGACCCACGCCATACGAAGGTGAGCGAGATAATGAGCCGCGGCGTATCGTCCGTCGCACCGGATGACAGCGTTGAAAAGGCCGCAGACATAATGAGCCAGGCACAGGTGCGCAGACTTCCCGTAGTGGAAAACGGAAGGCCCATCGGCGTTATCTCAATCTGCGACATGATACGCAGCGGGCGCTGCGGCGCCGAAGCCGCCTCTGCTTTGAGCGAGATCAGCGCTAACCTGCACAGAAGGAAATAGTGCTTCCGTGCCCCGGCAAAAATCCGCCGTTCCGTTGGAACGGCGGATTTTAGACTGTCAGGGCAATTATTATTTTATTATTATAAGCTCCTTGGGAGCAAGCGTTATGTCAACCGTTTTGTCCTCGCCGAGATAGAGCACATCCTCAATGCGGACGCCGAACCGGCCCGGAATGTAAATGCCGGGTTCGGCGGAAATGGTCGCGCCGACGGGCATGGGCTTGTCATTGCCGGGCGCGGCATTCGGCGCCTCGTGTATCTCAAGGCCGAGACTGTGGCCGAAGCTGTGGCCGAAGTATTCGCCATAGCCAGCCTTATCGATAACGGCGCGCGCGGCGGCGTCTATATCCCTGCCGGTAACGCCGGGCCTTGCGGCCGCTATGCCGGTGAGCTGGGCCTCCAGAACCGTTTCATATACCTTGCGCATCTCGTCCGTAACGGAGCCTATCGCGACCGTGCGCGTCATGTCGGAGCAGTATCCGTCCTTGATGCAGCCAAAGTCCATGGTCACAAAATCGCCCTCTGCGATGACCTTGTCCCCCGGAACGCCATGGGGCATACTGGTCTTTGACCCCGTCACCGCGATCGTGTCGAAGGAAATGCCGTCCGCGCCGCCACACATCATGCGGTAATTCAGCTCCGCGGCAAGCTCATGCTCGGTCATGCCGGGGCGGATAAGGCCAAGGACCTGATCCAGCGCGCCCTCTGCGATGCGCTGTGCCTTTATCATGATGTCCAGCTCTTCCGCGCTCTTGCTTGCGCGCAGAGTTCCGAAAACGCTCTGCACCGGGACCAGCTTTGCTTCAAGCAGCTTGTCATACTTGCAGTAGTCAGCATAGGATATGGACGCTTCCTCAACTCCGAGCGTTTTTACTTCCATTTCGGATACTATTTTCTTTATCCAGTCATCGAGCTTCATGCTCTGGGACATGAGCGCAAACTCGACGCCCGTGACCTGGAGCCTTACCGCTTCGATATAACGGCTGTCCGTCACGAGCCATGCGGACTTTTTCCCGACGATCACAGCGCCGTCGGTGAGCGCGAAGCCCGTTGCATACCGCTGGTTGAACGTACTCAGAAGAAGTACGGCATCGACATTTTCAGGCAGTGCCTGCTGTATTTTTTTTATGTTGTTCATAATTTTGCCTCCTTATTCACACAGCGGAACGGAAGTTCCGCAATATATCTGATAACAAAAAACGGGTTTGAGAATCTGATGGGCCTGACGAGTACGCCGACTGCTCCGGCACGTCTGGCACAGAGAATATCGGTATATATCTGGTCCCCCACCAGCGCACATTCCTGCGCACGCAGTCCCTTATCCGCGCATACGGAGAGCAGCTTCTCCGTTTTCGGTTTACGGGCACGGCCGACGAATTCCAGCCCAAGCTGGCGGGCGAATATTTCCGGTCTTTTCCCCTTGTTGTTGGAAAGGATAAATAGCTCCAGCCCTTCGTTCTTCATCTTCTCTACCCAGCCGCAAAGCTCCGGAGTCGCCTTGTCGGTCCCATACGGCATCAGGGTATTGTCCACGTCGAGAAACACCAGGCGAATGCCGCGCCTGAGCAGCGTTTCGGGCTCAAGCTCATATATATCGCGTCTTTTTATGTCTGGAACAGGTATCGTCAATTCAGTATGATCTCCTCATCAGGTTTTCTTGCGTTGGAATACTCTTCACCGTCAAGCTCCAGCGGAGCGCCGTCCACAGTCAGGCTGACGGCGTTCACTCCTTCGATGGAGCAGACCGTAGCGATGAGTGCCTCGGCGGCAAGGGTCCTGTTATCTCCGCAGCTGTCGAAAAAGCCTGCCGGCACATCGACTGTGCATACGCCGTTTCTCGTGCTGACAAGGTTCGGCCTGCCGCACTGGCTCAGAAGCGATATAACGCCGCCCTCGCTGGCCGCCTCCGTCATTGCGAGTATGACGCATGCCTCGACGCTGAGATATTCGTCCCGTTCAACAATATAAGGAACCGGAGTGATCCTGTCAAGTCCGGGGATTGCCATATAGATGTCAACATCCATCTCTCCCTTGGCAGTGTTCACCGGGCCGATAACGCTTTCACAGCGCTCAAGCTGCGAGTTCAGGTCCATATATACATATCTTCCGGAGGGCATCCCATCGACGCTGATAACGACCCGGTTCACCTCGGCCAGAGACGTCAGCGAGTTCACTATTGAATATACCGCCAGTCTCTCTCCCATAAAGCTGTCGGGACGGTTGACCCAGAACTCGCTTGAAAGGCAGACCGTACACAGGCCGTCCTCCGTCGTTACCGAAACAAGCTCCGTCCCTTCCGGGATAGCGGACACCAGCAGATCGTCGTTCGGGCCGCGCAGAAGCTCGTCGATCACATATCTTTCAAGCATCGCGTCGTCCGACACGCTGAGCGTATGATATTCCGCGGTGAGATATCTGGAGCTGCGTTCGGCAAAATAGAGCCTCACCTGTTTTTCATAGGGACTCTCCTCCCCGTCGTACAGCAACACATCGCCGCCGGACAGTCCGGGCGTCACGAGCTCGCCTTTGACGTATATGGACACCGTCTGTATCTGGTTCAGGTTGAGCAGGCTCAGCGCGATGCAGTAATCCGTCAGCGTTTTTTCGATGCCGGACAGCTTGAGATATTCCTCGCTCAGCTCGAGCATCATCTCCGTGCCGACGAGCGAATGCGATACGATCTCAATGTTTTCGGGCATCGACCGGCCCAGCTCCGGAGAAGCAGACTCCTTCTGAAGCTGGCTGAGTATGAAATTCAGCTTTGTCATGCCCTCGGCCTTATTCAGGACCTCAGCCCGGAGAAGTTCTCCCCCCGTCTGGTATTCCGTGTTTACCACGCGATACACCTCAACGGTCTCTCCGCCGCGGCTGCTGCTTTTTCCGCAGGCGCACAGCAGAATAGCGGCCAGGCACAATACCGCGATCGATCTCTTTTTCATTCTGCTGCCTCCTCCTGTTCATATCGCGGAAACGTTACGATGAAGCGGGTCCCCTGCGGCTGTCTGTTCTGGACCTCTATCGTCCCTCCGTGCAGCATGACGGCGTCCCGGACGATGGAAAGACCAAGTCCGCTGCCGCCGGAGGCTCGGGAGCGCGCCTTGTCAACACGGTAGAAGCGCGAGAACACGTTCGGCTTGTCCTCGTCCGGTATCCCTATTCCGGTGTCGTCCACTATAAGGCATATCCTGTCGCCGTCCGCATACAGAAGCAGGCGCACAAGCCCGTCCTTTACATTGTACTTTATCGCGTTCTCAACAAGGTTGAAGATGATCTGGTATATGTTATCTCCATTTCCGAGAACGATGCAGCCATCGTTGAGCTTGTCTTCAAGCTTTACGGAGCGCTCGTTCGCCAGCGGCCACAGCAGGTGCAGCGTTTTTACCGCCACGGCCTTGACGTCCACCGGCTCCAGCGCCGTTTCTGTCTCGCTGTCCAGGCGCGTAAGGCTGAGCAGCTTTTCGGAAATGCGCTGAAGGCGCTCTGCCTCCTCGCCGATATCCGAAGCAAATTCGCGCATCATGTCGGAGGGCATGTTATCGTTCTGCACGATGCTGTCCGCCAGCAGCCTTATCGACGCCAGGGGCGTTTTCAGCTCATGCGAGGCGTCCGAAACGAAGCGGCGGCGCAGCTCTTCGGTGTTCTGGAGGCGCTGGGTAAGGTTGTTGAACTCGTCGCCCAGGTCGGAAAGCTCGTCATTGCCCTTTATATCAACGCGATAGCCGTATTCCCCGTCGCGCACTATCCTGATAGCACGGACAAGCTCCGTTATCCTCCTCGTCAGCGCACGGGTGGAAAACAGGACCATGACGACCGCGAGCGCCGCGATAACGTTCGAAACGCTGCGGAGAATGCTCTGCTGGCCCAGCACGAGCTCCGCGGCCCCGGAGTCATATTCATAGAGATAAACAGCGCCTATGACCGCGCCGCGGCTGCTCACCGGCATCGATGCGCGGCTCATGAACGCCTCTCCCGTGAAGCGGGAATAGAAAACGACCTTTCCGCCCAGCGCCTGTGCAAGCTCCGAAAACAGCGCAAAGCTTCCGACGCTCGGGTTGGTCGGTGATGTGTCGTAAAGGACAAGTCCGCTGTCGTCGGTCACTATAACGCGGGACATTGCCGTCACGTCGAGCAGCTCCATTACCTGCGCGACGCTTTCCGGCGTCAGGCTCTCCAGCACCGAGAGCGTTGATGACATGACGGACGCCTGCGCCTCAAGCGAAGTCTCCTTTGACGAGAACACGAGGTTTCTCGCCGCTATGACCGGATATGTGTTGACCACGATGAGCAGCACCATTATAAGCATAAGAAGAAGCGCGGTGAATTTAAGCTGTACGCTCGTGCGCAGCTGTACGCGCTTCTTTTTTACGTTCAATTCCATTGTGCAGTTCCCTGCCTTGTGTCAAGCTCTGTCTGTTCAGTCGCTGAAGTAATAGCCTACGCCCCACTTGGTGCAGATATATTCCGGAGAGGCCGGATTGCGCTCCAGCTTCTCGCGCAGGCGGCGGATGTGCACGTCCACCGTTCTCACGTCGCCCATATAATCCACGCCCCAGACGGTATTCAGCAGATTCTCGCGCGAATATACCTTTCCGGGATTGCGCATGAGTAGCTCCATAACGTCAAACTCCTTAACGGTGAGTTCCACCGGAGTATCGTCTTTGTAAGCAAGGCGGCGTTCAACGTCAAGCGTTATGTGTCCCCTGGACAGACGGCTGATCTGCTTTTCCTGTACATTCTGTATGGACGCGCGGCGAAGCAGAGCGCGGATGCGCGCTTTCAGCTCAAGGATGTTGAAGGGCTTTGTGATATAGTCGTCGGCGCCGCATTCAAAGCCGATTATCTTGTCGGAATCCTCGCTCTTCGCCGTCAGCATTATGATCGGCACCGTTGAAAACTCGCGTATCTTCATGCAGGCCTCCAGCCCGTCCACCTTCGGCATCATGAGATCGAGCAGGATGAGGGCATATTTTCCGCTGCGCGCCATCTCCACTCCGGTCTCCCCGTCGTAGCAGGCGTCCACCTCATAACCCTCGCTCTCGAGATTGAATTTGATGCCCTTTACGAGCAATTTTTCGTCATCGACCACCAGAATCTTCATTATATTCCTCCAAAGTGAGATATTCGCTTATATTCTTCAGTATACTTTCGCCTATCCCGTAGACGTTGTCAAGCTCTTCAAGTTCCTTAAAGGGGCCGTTCTCTTCCCGGTAAGCGATAATCCGCGCCGCCAGCGCCTCTCCTATTCCGGGGAGCTGCTCAAGCTCCTGCGCCGTCGCGCTGTTCAGACACAGCTTTCCGTCTGCAAAGTGCGTCTCGCCGATGACTTCCGTATCCTCCGCCACGGCGTTTTCGACGACAAAGCCGGCCTCTTCCCCCACCGGGAGAAACCTTTGCAGCGCCGCAAACGTCATAAAACCGATGCAGATAATGATCGCCGTGACCTCCGCCCATGTAAGCGTTTTCAGCTCCATCACCCTTTTCCAAACATACTGTAACTTTTTTATGTTGCTTTTCTCAGGGCAAATCCTTATAATATAGAAAGATTTATTCTCTCTCCCTGTCTCTTCATGAGTCAATCATAACACACATCGCTGGAGATTAACATGAAAAAATTCCAACTCTTGACCTTATTTTTGATCGCGTCGCTTCTTTTCGCGCCGCTGTTGTCCACGCCCGCCGCCGCTCTGGACGAGCCGGTCACAACCGCAAACGCCGTAATGCTGATCGAAACGACCACCGGACAGGAACTGTACAGCAAAAATGCCGACGCGCTGGTATATCCCGCAAGCACAACGAAGATCATGACCGTTATGCTCGCGTGCGAAGCCATCGAGGCCGGCAGCGCCTCCATCAGCGATCAGGTCACCGCAAGCTCCAACATGACATACGACCTCATCGACGACGGCAGTTCGGCCAATATCCAGATCGGCGAGACCATGAGTCTTGAAAACCTTCTCTACTGCGCGATGCTCTCTTCCGGCAACGACGCCTGCAACGTCATCGCCGAGTACATAGGCGGAGCCATTTATAACTTTGTGGACATGATGAACGCCCGCGCCGCCGAGCTTGGCTGCACGGGGACCCACTTTGCCAACACCCACGGCATCCCGAACGAGAGCCACTACACAACGGCGCGCGATATGTCCATTATCGCCTCCGCCGCGGCTTCAAACAGCCTGTTCATGGAGATCTGCGGCACGGCTGAGCATACCGTTCCCGCGACCAACATGTCCGCCCAGCGCGAGCTCCAGAATTCCAACGCGCTTATCAACGAAAACTCCATCTATGGCGACAGCTATTTTTATGAAAAAGCCAACGGCATCAAGACAGGCCACACCTCCGCTGCCGGCTACTGCCTTGTTTCCAGCGCCAAAAATGACTCCATAAACGTGATAGCCGTTGTCATGGGCAGCACCGCCGTCGATCAGGGCAACGGTACGCTCCAGATAAACAGCTTCACCGACAGCATCACGCTGTACGACTGGGCCTTTGCGAACTTCAGCTACCGCGACATTCTCCGCGAGACGGAGCTTATCGCCCAGGTGCCGATATCCATGGCTTCCGGAACGGACAGCGTCTCCGTCCGTCCGCAGGATTCCGTGACACTCCTTCTTCCCAACGACGCAAACATCAACGACTATGAGCGCGAGGTAGTCATCTATTCCGAGCGCGACGGCGAAGAGCTTATGGCGCCTCTGGACGCCGGAGTCGTCCTCGGCGAGATCAACATAACCAAAAACGGAGAGTTTGTCGGCTCCAGCCTGCTGATATCCTCGACCGGCGTCGAGCTTTCCAAAGTTGAGTATATGAAGCAGCAGATCAGCGAAGCGCTTCACAACAACAAGCT
>CAKSXP010000061.1 GCA_934515035.1 uncultured Oscillospiraceae bacterium | reverse complement strand
TTGCGTGCGTCTGCCTTGCTCCTATAATCCATGTAATATTCGCCTCGATCAGCGATCCTACGCTTCTCACACAGAGCACCGGACTTATTCTCTGGCCGCTTAGTGACGCGACTCATTCGCTGACCACAAAGGGATATCAGATCGTCTTTGCAAACAACAGCCTTATAAAGGGCTACGCCAACACAATATTCTATGTTGGAGTTGGTACAACTATCAGCGTTTTTCTCACGAGTCTCGGCGCTTACTGCGTTTCCCGCAAAAAGACGATGTGGCTCAAATATCTGATGATTATGATAACGGCCACCATGTTCTTCCAGGGCGGACTTATTCCTACATACCTTGTTGTCAAAAAATGCGGCATGATAAATACCCGCTGGGCGCTTCTCATCCCGCAGGCGATCATGGTCTTTAACCTTATTATCGTCAGAACGAGCTTTATTTCACTGCCCGACAGCCTTGAGGAATCGGCACAGCTCGACGGCGCAGGACATATTACGATCCTTATCAAGATCGTAATGCCGCTGTGCAAAGCAACGCTTGCCGTTATCGCGCTGTTCTACGCGGTCCAGAAGTGGAACGAGTATTTCTTCGCCATGATCTACCTCACCAACCGCGACCTCTATCCGCTCCAGATCATACTCCGCGAGATACTCATCGAGAGCAATCAGCAGTCTATTTCGTATAATACGACCGCGACGATGGATAAATACAAGACTCTGGTCGAGTACTGCACCATTGTTGTTGCAACGCTCCCGATACTGTGCATATATCCTTTTATACAGAAGTATTTCGTTACCGGCGTTATGATCGGTTCCATCAAGGGATAGTGCATATAAACTTTAAATCCCGGCCATGCAATTGCATGGCCGGGATTTTTTCAGTTCATCATTCCGGTTTCGCGGCTGTACATTTTGCTGATGTAGTCACTCAGCGTCTGGTTTTCCGGCAGCGCAAGTTCGGGGTCACGTCCGAGGACCTCCTTTGCGGCGTCCTGTGCATTATAAAGGATATCCATATCCGTACAAAGATCGGCGATCTTCATTTCCGGAAGACCATGCTGGCGCGAGCCGAAGAAATCGCCGGGACCGCGCAGTTTCAGATCCTCTTCAGAGATTCTGAAGCCGTCGTTTGTTTTGCACAGGGCCTCCAACCTTTGCCTTGTGTCGGCCTTGCCGCTGTCGGAAACGAGCACGCAATAGCTTTTCTGGCTGCCGCGGCCAACGCGCCCTCTCAGCTGATGAAGCTGACTAAGACCGAAGCGTTCAGCGTTTTCTATAATGATAAGTGATGCGTTCGGGACATCAACACCGACCTCGACAACAGTCGTGGAGACAAGAATGTCCACATTTCCCTTTGAAAAGGCAAGCATCACATCGGCCTTTTCCTTTGCCTTCATTTTTCCGTGCAGACAGGCAACGCGCAGATCGGGAAAAACCTCCGATGAAAGCGTTTTTGAAAACTCGACCGCGGACTTCATACTGTCGTCAAATTCAGGGTTATCCTCGACGGAGGGGCAGATCACAAAAACCTGATATCCGCTGCTGACCTGTTTTCTGATGAAAGAATTAAGCCTTGCGCGATAACTCTCGTTTACGAGGAAGGTATCGACCCTTTGCCTGCCGGGAGGCAGTTCATCGATAACGGAAATATCCAGGTCTCCATACAGCATCAGTGCCAGCGTTCGGGGAATGGGAGTTGCCGACATGACCAATACATGCGGTACAGATGCGGATTTGTTGTTCAGCGCCGCACGCTGGTCAACACCGAATCGGTGCTGCTCATCTGTTATGACAAGTGCAAGGTCATGGAACTGGACATTCTCGCTTAATAGAGCGTGGGTCCCGATGATCAGGTCAATACTGCCCTCTGCAAGCGCGGCTTTTACTGCGTTTTTTTCCTTTGCGGTCATTGAACCGGTAAGAAGCCCGGTCCGGACGCCGAACTGCGCCAGAAAACCCTGCATGGTCTCGAAATGCTGTTCTGCAAGTATTTCCGTCGGAGCCATGAACGCGCTCTGACATCCGTTTTTCCAACACAGCCATGCCGCTGCGGCCGCTACAAGAGTTTTGCCGCTGCCGACGTCTCCCTGAACGAGTCGGTTCATTGCCAAGCCGCCCGTCATGTCGGCGAATATCTGTGCAATTGCCCGCTGCTGTGCTTTTGTCGGAGAAAACGGCAGACCGCCGCAGAATTCTTCAGGGGAACAGTATTTGAATTTTATGCCGGCGGCAATATTCCGCTTGCTCTTTAATTGCCCGAGCATAACGGCAAGCACGAAAAACTCTTCGAAAATCAGCCGCCTGCGCGCTATTTCAAGCGAAGCCGCATCGTTTGGAAAATGGATGTTTCTATATGCATATTCCGCCTGAGCAAGGGAATAGCGTTCGCGGACCGGTTCGGGAAGCGGCTCGGGCATCTGACTGCCGCAGGCTTCAAGTCCGCTTGCTATGGAATTTATGAGAGTTTTCTGACTGATCCCTGCCGTCAGACGATATACGGGAACGATCCTGCCGGTTATAACGCCGGCATTGCTTTCGCTTTCGAAGAGAGGGTTCGTCATACTCCTGCGCTGACCCGATCCTGTCAGCTTACCGTAAAAGCAGTAGTTTTCACCCATTCTGATCTGGTTCTTCACATAGCTCTGGTTGAAAAACGTCACTTCTACGGTGCCTGTATCATCAACTGCGCGGAATTTGACAAGCTCCATTCCTTTGCGCACCATGCTGAGACGAGGCATTGATATGACCGTCACGTTTATGCAGACCGTGCTGTCCGGCTCGGCGTCGGATATCGCTGTGATACGGCTCCTGTCTTCATAGGACCGGGGAAAATAGCGTATCAGGTCGCTGAGCGTATATATTCCGAGTTTGGAAAGCGCCTTTGCGCGCTGCTCTCCGATACCCTTTATATAGCGAACGTCGGAGTCAATGCCGGGCATAGTGATCACCTCTTGAGTCATTCTAGCATAAATTCGGTATGTTTGCAAAGCTTGCCCGGCGGTGATATAATATCAAACATAACAGATTGGAGAAAATGAGTATGATGACAATGATCCTGACCGGCGGAGCCAGCCGGCGAATGGGCAGGGATAAGGCGCTGCTGGAACTTCGGGGCAAACCGCTTGTAGAGCTGCTGGCAGAGAGATATTCGGTAATGGGAGAAGTGGTGATCTCCGCCGCAAGGGCCGACAGCTTTCCCGGGCTTAAATACAGAGTTCTTCCGGACCTGTATCCGGGCTGCGGACCTGTTAACGGGATAGTATCAGCATTCAGGCAGACAGGGGAGAAGATGGTTTTCCTTACGGCTGTCGATCTGCCTTTTGGAGACGTAAAGCTTGCGCGGCTTCTGGCCGCAGGGCTGGAAGGCCATGACGCCTGCGTTATCCAGAGAACGGACGGGAGAGACGAGCCTGCCTTTGCGGCATACTCACGAACTTCTTTGCAGAAGGCCGAAGCCTGTATGGCAGACGGACACTATTCGTTTAAGAGGCTTCTTCCCATGCTGAATGTTCGAAGAATACTGGAGAAGGATATCCCACAGTTTGATCTGGGACATATCCTGCTTAATATGAACGATCCGGAGAAATATAAATATGTTGCGGAGGAAATGTAATGGATATAATTGATCGCAGACGTTCAATCAGACGCTATCTTGATAAGCCTGTTGAGGATGAAAAGATAGAGCGTCTGCTTCGCGCCGGGATGCAGGCGCCGTCCGGCAAGAATGAGAGACCCTGGGAGTTCATGGTGATCAAGGATAAGGAAACGCGCCTTGCCATCTCGCAGATGAGCGAATTTGCCGGTATGTGCCGGTACGCTCCTGTGGTCATAGTAACGCTCGCAAATCTTGAACGGCTGGCCGATGGCGGTGCGTGGTGGATACAGGATATGTCCGCCTGTACGCAGAATATTTTGCTCCAGGCTGTATATGAGGGGTTGGGCGCCTGCTGGTGCGGCTTTTACCCATTGCAGGAACGCATCGACAAAATGCGCAGCTATTTTGATCTCCCGGAAACGCTGGTGCCGTTTTCGCTGATCCCCGTAGGATACAGTGAAAGAGAAAACACTTTTACAGACAGATTTGATGTTTCCAGAATACGTACCATCGATTGATACGGGCAGATACGGTTTTGCCGGGCTATGGTAATGAGAAAATATAAAATAACGAAACGGACGTATCTGTACGTCCGTTTCGTTATTTATGTGCCGGTTATTATGCTGTCTGAAGACATACACGTGACCTGGCGGCGGTAGCAGATGTAAAAATAGATCATCTCGGCAGCCGCGGTTATCGCCCAAGAGAAAATGTACAGCAGATACAGAGAACGTATCGTGCGGAAGTATGCAAACACGGTATAGATCCATACAACGCGGAAAATGCAGGAGCCTATTATCACGATTATCATCGGCACTACGCTTTTTCCAAGTCCGCGCGCAGCGGAGATCGTACAGTCCATGAACGCGGAAAAGGCGTAGGACAAGCCCATGACATTAAGCCGGAGCATACCGGCATTTATAACAGCTTCCTCGGTCGTGAACAGGGAGAGGAAGCTTCGGCCGAAAATGACAAGACTCAGGCCAAGGATCGCGCCGATGCCGAAGGAATATGCGGTACACAGGAAATAGGAGTTTCTGATCCTGCGTTTATTGTGTGCGCCATAGTTCTGCCCTATAAAGCTTGCACAGGCAGTATGCACGGCGGCCATGACCTCATAAACGATCGAATCGGCATTTGCGGCGGCCGAATTGCCCTCGACAACGACTGCGTCAAAGGTATTGACGGCGCCTTGGATGAAAAGGTTTGCCAGAGCAAAAATGGCGTGCTGAAACCCAGAGGTCAGGCCCAGCGTGAGGATAGGCCCGGTTTTTCCCCTGTAAAGACGCGCACTCCGCAGTTCAACACGATAATCCGCTTCGCTGCGGACAAGTGAAATGAACATCAGAACGGCGGAGATCGACTGGGATATAATTGTTGCAAGCGCAACGCCGCCTGCGGCCATTTTGCAGACGATGACAAAAAACAGATTCAGTATAACGTTTATTACACCGGCGACCGAAAGATATGCCAGAGGTTTTCTGGTATTTCCCGCCGCGCTGAAAACCGCGTTGCCGAAGTTATATATCGCCATGGCGGGGAGACCGAGAGAATAAATGCGGAGATAAAGCACGGCTTCGTCGATGAGCTCGTCTTTGGTGCCCAGCAGACGGAGAAACAGAGGGGAACAGAAAAAGCAGAAAACGGAGATCAATAATCCGAGACACAGGCTTATGATAAAAGAACTGTGAACGGTTTCGGATATGTTCTTTTTGTCGTGAGCTCCAAGATAGCGGGCGACGAGAGCATTGATGCCGCTGCCCATTCCGATAAGAAAACCCGTATAAAGAGTTACGAGCGTTGCCGTTGAACCAACGGAACCGAGCGCCTCGGCTCCGGCATATCTCCCAACAACGGCGATATCGGACATGTTGAACAGCACTTGCAGCATATTCGATGCGGCAAGGGGAACGCTGAAAGATAAAATCTGAAGACGGAGATTTCCCTGGGTAAGATCCTGTGTCTTCTGAAGCATCGATTATCCATCCTTCATTTTTTTATTGGCAGGCTACAGTATAGCTCATGAAGAAATGATATTCAATCGGACGAAATGAATAATATATTGCCGATTTCTCTGCGAAAATAAAAAGGTTCGCCGAAAAACGGCGAACCTTTTAAAAACTTCACGGGTTCTTTTTTGGCGGAGACGGCATCTGCCAGCATTCATGGTCTGTGTGAAGGAGCTTGTGTGAAAGCTCGCCGAGCGGCTGGCCGAGAAATTCGGAATATATCATTTTTATATCCGGGTTCTCGTGTGAAAAGCGTATCGGCGCATCCTTGTCTATCCGTTTGAGGATCTTACTGCGGTATGCCGTGTAATTCTTGCCCTCAAATATGGGCTGTCCGCCGCCACCGGAACAGCCTCCGGGACAGCTCATCACCTCAACAAAGTCATAGTGCGCCTTGCCCGCCTTGATAGCATCGAGCAGCCTGCGCGTATTGGCGAGGCCGCTGACAACGGCTATCCTGACAGTTCCCACGCTCGGGAATGTCGCTTCGGCTTCCTGCCAGCCACCTTCGGTGAGCCGGTAATCGCCGAAAGCGTCGGGATCTGGGTTAACGCCATTAATGAAATAGCACGCGCTTCTCAATGCCGCGGTCATAACTCCGCCGCTGTATCCGAAAATCGTGGCCGCCCCGGTACTTACGCCGAACGGCATGTCAAAGTTGTCATCGACAAGGTCAACAGCGTAAAGGTGCTCGCTTTTGAACAAACGGGTAAGCTCGCGCGTCGTAAGGACGACGTCAACATCCGGTTTCCCGCACCCATCATTCATCTGAGGAAGCTCAGCCTCGCTTTTTTTGGCGACGCAGGGCATAAGAGAGATAACAAAGAGCTTTTCGGGATCGATATCCAGCTTTTCGGCAAAATAACTCTTGGAGATAGCCCCGAACATCTGCTGGGGAGATTTGGCAGTAGAGAGGTTTCCGGTAAACTCCGGATACTGGGACTTGACAAAACGGACCCAGCCAGGGCAGCATGACGTAAACATCGGCCATTTGTATTCACCGGCGTGAGTAAAGCGCTCAATAAACTCGCTGGCCTCTTCCATTATGGTAAGGTCGGCGGCAAAATCCGTATCGAAAATATAGTCAAAGCCCATGCGGCGCAGAGCGCAGATCATCTTGCCGGTCGTTGTGTCGCGCGGCGCAAGACCGAGCTGTTCCGCCCAGGATGCGCGCACCGCAGGCGCGACCTGAACAATCGTTTTGATCTCTGGATCATCCAGCGCGGCTACAACGCGCGCGGTGTCGTCGCGCTCGCGCAGTGCCGCCGTGGGGCAGTAATTGATGCACTGACCGCAATAGGTGCACTCGGAGTCGCGTATGGTCCTGTTGTAGGAAACATCGACCGCGGTGCGGGAGCCTGTTCCGGCCACGTCCCAGATCCCGATGGCCTGTATTTTTTCACAGACCTGTATACAGCGCATACATTTTACACATCTGGTATTATCTCGGATGAGAGGAGCGCTTTTATCCCAGTTGTTTGACCGTGCCTCAAATTTATATGGCTGGTCAAGAAGATTAAGGTCGTTTGAAAGCGACTGAAGCGAACAGTTTCCGCTTCTGGCGCAGATCGCGCAGCGGCAGTCGTGCTGGGACATGATAAGCTCAACATTTTTCCGCCTGGCGGCACGCACGCGCGGGGAGTTGGTGTAGACGACCATGCCCTCTGCGGCAACATTGTTGCAGGAGGCGACCAGTCGGTCTATCCCTTCAATCTCCACAAGGCAGACACGGCATGCGCCGATGTCGTTTATATTGCGCAGATAGCAAAGCGTCGGGATGCGGATATTGACTGACAGGGCGGCGTCCAGAATGGTGGTCCCTTCCGGCACGAACACGCGCTTGTCATCGATAGTAAGATTTATCATCTTTTTTACCATCTTTCGAGCCTCCCTCCGCGGAAAACACCGTATCCGAAGTGATCGCAGCGCAGGCACCGGGAGGATTCCGCGGCGACGCCCTCCGCGCTCATACCGCATTCAACGCATTCAAAATCATTCTTACGTTCCCCGGCCTCGCGCTCTGTGATGTTGATACGGCCGTGAGGCGGTATGCTGTAAAGCTTCGGATCGGGAACATCAACGTCCGCCGAGATCATATGCTGGAAACCAAGGTAATCGTCTATATTTGCGGCCGCGACCTTGCCGGCCGCTATCGCCTGGATAACTGTGGCGGGACCGGTGACGCAGTCGCCCCCGGCAAAAACCCCGACCATGTTTCCGACATGGCTGTTGCTCATCGCGTCAAATGTGCCGTGCGTAATAGGAACGCCCTGATCCTGGAAACCGCGGGTCTCTATACCCTGTCCGACGGCAACGATTATAACATCTGCGGGGATCCTTATTTCCGGCGCGCTCACGGCTTTTTTGGGTCTGGGACGATAGTTATCGTCGAACTCACCGATTATCTGAGGCTGGGTCCAGAGCGCGCAGGCATTGCCTTCGCCGTCCACTTCGATCCTGAGCGGCGCCTGAAGTGTACAAAGCTCAACGCCCTCCGCCAGCGCGCCCTCGACTTCGGTTACAAGCGCTGTCATATCGGCCTGTCTGCGGCGATAAACGCAGCTGACCTTGCTTGCTCCGAGACGGATGGCGCTTCTGGAAACGTCCATTGCGACGTTTCCGCCTCCGATAACAACGACGTTTTTGCCGGTATAATCCGGATAATCATCGTCGCCGATACCGCGCAGAAGCTCAACGGCGGAGATCACGCCGCGTGCGTCCTCGCCCTGGATACCGGTTTTTTTGTCGGTATGCGCTCCGATCGCTATATATACGCTGTCGCACTGTGAGCGCAGCTCTTCGACTGTTATATCCTGTCCTATCTCGATCCCGGTTTTGACCTTGATGCCCGTGCTGAGGATAAAACCGATCTCCTCTTCCAGCTTTTCGCGCGGGAGACGATAGCTCGGAATGCCGTATCTGAGCATTCCGCCCAGCTGTTTGCGCTTTTCATAAACCGTGACCTCGTGTCCCATAATAGACAGGAAGTATGCAGCGGAAAGCCCGCTTGGTCCGCCGCCGATGACTGCGACGTGCTTGCCCGTCTTTTTGGCGGCCCTGGGCGCCTCGTATTTCTCTGCGTTATCAACGGCATAGCGCTTGAGTCCGCGAATATTGACAGGATTATCGACCATGCTCCGCCTGCATCGTGCCTCACAGGGGTGTTCGCAGATGTATGCGCAGGCTGTGGGGAAAGGATTATCCTTACGGATCAGCTTAACAGCGTCTGTGAGCCGCCCTTCGTTGATAAGCGATATGTATCCCGGAATGTCGACTCTTGCAGGGCAAAGGGCAACACAGGGAACGGGCTGGCTGAGACTTCCGAGACAGCGATGATTCCGAATATGTTCAAGATAATCCTCGCGAAATCCCTTGACGCCGTCGAGAAC
>CAKSXP010000060.1 GCA_934515035.1 uncultured Oscillospiraceae bacterium | reverse complement strand
TAGTTGCGGTTCGCTCTCTGTATCTGTGTGGAAAGCCATTCGATCATCGAGGTATCGCCTATGTGGTTCAGTCCGCCCAGCCTTGCCACCTTTCCGGAGCCGCCTGGCTTCGTCAGCCATACAGCGCCGGGCTCGTTTGTGAGCTCCGTTCCGTCGGCAAGCGCGTTTTCCTCCACGATGATAATGTCGTTGGAGAGCATCGCGTCGTTTAGCAGCATGCTTCCCAGCTTGCGGTCCCCGGCGTCCACCATGTCGCGCATTGAAAAAAGCTCGCTCTTGTTCCAGAACTGCGTCTCGTCGCGTATGCGCCAGTAGTGTACAAAGGGGAAGTTCCTGTTCTGCCTCCAGGTGCGTTCCCAGTAGTTCGGGATGTATTTCAGCTCTCTTCCTCCCGCCTGTATGGAACAGGCGATAACGCCCGGCGCGACGGTAACGCCGTCCGCCTGCTGTGCCTCCGGCTGACGGAACCAGTGCTCACGCACCTGTATGGTGTCCGTCTCGTCGTCCGCGCCCAGCGTGAAGTCGAAAAGGCTGTTTTCCTCGCGGTATGCCCCGCTCATCAGCTCGTCCGCCGTCAGGCCGAGCCGCGCCAGCTCCGCGGAGAAGGTCCGCGCGAACTTTACCCTGTGCATGGAATAGACGTAATCGACATATTCGCATTCCTCAAGGCTCGCGGCCGCGGGGTCCGGATAAAAGTCTTCGGGGGAGACGTCCTTTACACGGATGTCTCCCTCATTTATCCCCTGCCGCATGTCGTTGTCCCAATAGGCCTTCCAGAACGCGTCGCCCAGCTTGATGAGCCTGCGTTCGTTCGCGGTGTTCATGTCCGCTACCCTGTTGTTCTCGAGAATGAACCGCACGCAGTATTCCCGCTCCTTGGCTTTCACGGAGTCAAGGTCGTCGTCCCTGCCGCGGAACTCCGGCTCCGGCAGGTTCGGGTCGATCTGGCTCTCGACCTGTATGTAAGGGTCGGGCAGCGCCGCCGGTATGAACGGAAGCCCCCTGTCCTCGGAATATTCCGCCGTCTCAAGGTTCGCCCTGTGGCGGAAGTTGTAGTAGTCGTTGTCGAGCTCCCATTCCCGCTCGACCTTTGTCCTCGCGTTCTTCGCGCGGGAAAACAGCGCGTCCGCCGTCTCGCAGCGCTTCTCGGGCGTCGAATAGTCGTAGCCGATGATAAGCGGCGTCCCGCCGCTCTCCCGTCCGGCTGCCGGGCCCTTTTTCTTTTTCCAGATACCCATGCGGCAGCCTCCGGTTTATCCGATGTCGAGCAGCAGTATAACAACGCTGCTGGCCGCGTCCGCGACGATGGAGAGCGTCTTTGCCGTCAGCACGTGCTCAAGCGTCGTCCCGGCCGGCAGGCAGAATCCGTTCGAGGCGCTGGCGGGCCTGCCGTCCTCGTGCTTTTCTTTGAAGTATACCTTTCCCGTCCCGTTGTTCTGGATCAGGAATGCGTTGTAGCCGATGTTGACGTCCTGCGCGGCCGTCGTCGCGCTCACGGTTTTCAGCCCGGTTATTCTCATTGCCATTTTGCGTTTGCTCCCTTTCTCCGAAGTGCCGGCCGTTTTCCCGCGGCCGGCACTTTCCTGTTTCTCTCCCCGCCCCGCCGGATGGTCACGAGGGATCGGAGAATATGATCTGTCTTGCGTCGCCCCAGCCGCAGCCGAAGTCCGCATAGGCGGTGTACATGTCGAGCAGGGGGTTGTCCAGCTCGTTGTTGAGCACCGTCGGTCTGGTGTTGTAGACGATGTTGACAAGCTCCTTCATCTTTTCGCGGTCACACACGGCCCACTGCTTTGCGGTAAAGCCGTCCCGGCCGCCGCCCATGACTATGTACTTCATGCCGTAAACCGGGTTTGCCGCGTTGTTGCTGCTTTCGGGGTCCAGCGCCGGCATAAGGCGGCTGTTCTCGCCGAACATCTTCTTTGCCTTCTCCTCCAGCTCCGGCGCGATGATAACGGTGTCAAACTCGCAGGCAAAGGGCAGCCCGTCCGGCGTCACAAACCTGTTTGCCATGGCCTGCGCCGCGGTTATCGCCGATACCGAGAAGGTGTCGGATATGAGGTTGGAATAGGTCCCTGCCTCCGGATCCGCGGTGAAGGTGCGTCCGTTCGAGCCGAGGGAGGCAACCGGATGGTCCGCCGCCGCCCAGGGCTTGCCGTCGCCGCCCTTGTATTCGGGGTTGAACGCGCGGGCAAACATGCGCAGCGCGTGCAGATATACCGATGTCGCGGCGCTGTCGCCGAGGCGCGTGCCGACCTTCTTTGTCTCGCCGAGCTTGTCGATCTTCGCCGCCTTGTAGCTGACGGCAAAGCTGGAGGCAAACTCCTCCGGCGTGATGATGGTCTTGAACCCGCGCTTCTGGCTGGTCATGTTCAGGTTGCTCCCGTCATAGGGCATCAGCTCGCCGTAGCCGCCCGCGCCCGTCAGCTCATAGTCAACGCTGTTTGCCGTCACCTCGCCGAGTATGGGCATAAGCTTTTTGATGTTGTTGGCGTATGCAAAATCAAAAGCCTTTCCAACGAACTTGTAGTTGTCGGTTTTCCAGTTTCCAAAGTTGTTCATCTCTGTTTATTACCTCGCTTTCGTCCTCAGTCCTCTGTGCCGAGGAAGTGCAGTCCGGCGGCGAATCGGATAACGCCGCGCTCAAAGTCATATCCGACGACCTTGATCGGCAGGCTCGCCGCGCCGCTTAAGCTGCGCCGCAATGCTCTCGCGCGCCTCTTCAAGGTCCGCCAGCGCCAGCGCTGTGCCCTCCGCCTCCTGCCGCAGCCTTTCGTTTTCGCGTATGGCCTCCTGAAGCTCCCGTGTGCTCATGTCCTCAACGTGGTGCTCCTCGGCGAACCGCTCCCGCTCCTCCGCGGGCACCGCGAGGAGCGCCAAAGCCTTGGAATAGCTCAGTTTTCCAAACGTTTGGGATTCTGCTTCTGCCCCGAAAAGGCAGCCCTGCGCGGCTCCGTACTCGTTAAAAATGCGCATGAAGTTGTTGGCCGTGGACACGGAATAGCCCGTCTCCCGGCGCACCCAGTCTCCAAAGCTGCCGTAGGGTATAAGCTCCTTCGCCTCGCAGAGCCTGCGCCCGATCTCGATAATGTTGTTGAGCATCGAGGCCGTGAATGTGCGGATCTCCGCCGCTATCGTACCGGCTGTGCGCGTGGTCGTTATTTCGGTCATGCCGTTGCCGCCTCCCTGTTGTCGTTAATTACCGGTTCGCCCTGCCCGTCTCTCGGGCAGCCGTCGTGTATCCAGCTCAGCCAGAGCTGTTCAAATGCCTCCACCTCCGGAGTCCTGGCGCAGTTGCGCTTGCCCCGGTTCTGCCTGACCGCAAGATTTTTTTCGTCGAACTCCAGCGTGTACCACGGCGTGCGCGGGGCCTTCTCCCTCCGGATGAAGAATATGCTGGTTTTCCCTCTTGCAATGTCGCGGGCGTACCCTGCAACGCAGTGGTGCAGTATCCTGCCCTCCCGCGTGAGCTGGTCCTGCGTTGCGCATGGGCTGATCCGTATACCGCCGTGGGCAAAGCTGTATTTTTTGAGCTCCTTATAGCGTTTTCTGAAAAGCGCCGCGCTCTGCCTGTCGAGTATCGTCCTCTCTGCCTCCGCTGCCCTGTCGTGTGCCGCTTCAAGGTCCTTCGGCCATCTGACGGCAGGATCCCGCAGATCCCAGCCGCAGTGCCCGGCCATGTTCCAGTAGTCGCGCAGCAGCCCCGCCGATATCTGGCAATATTCCTTCGGGTCGCAGTATTCGTCGATCTCGGGGTCATAGCGATACTCCGCGCCGCTCTGCTCGATCTGTCTGAGAAGATATCGGGCGGCCTTTCCCGCGCCCGCTCCGGGCGGATAGTGCATCTTCCCGAGCTCCAGATCTTCTCCGAGCATGAATACGTTTTCAATGTCCTCGTCCGTGAGCAGTTCGCCCGCTCTCTTCCGCGCCAGATACAGGCGCAGCAGCCCGGCGCTCCATTTGTGTCCCGTCATGCGCCGGAACTCTTCGCGCGTCAGGCCCAGCATCGCGGAGGGGCGGCGCTGCCCGAAGTCGATAAGGTCATATTTTGTGAAGAGCCCGCGCCTGTTGTCCTCCCGGTATCTGACCGCGTTCCGTTCAGCTGTAAGCTCGCTCAGAAGATATCCCGCTCCCTGTGCCGCCAGATTCTCGACCTGCGGATGCTCCTGCCACAGCGAGAGATATTCCACCGGATAGGCGCTGTTTATGCCCGCGTCCTGCATGTACTCCCACAACCGCGAGTTGCGCAGGCAGCTTTTCTCCGTCAGCTCCGGCGTCAGACCGTATATCCTGTCCTGACGGCCCCAGTCCGAGTGCCAGTCCTTCGGCTGGTCCCATTTGCTTTTGTAGACCATGAAATACCCGGCGGTCCCGCTGTAGCTCCTGTGCGAGCCCGTCAGCTTGCATCTCCCGTCCGGCGCGAATACATAGGCGTCGGCGGGCAGTATGACCTTCAGGTCTCCTCCCGTGTGCGTGCAGTATCGCCGCAGCTTCCAGCATATGAGCGCAAGCGGGCGCTCGCCGTCGCTTCCGGGCAGCAGCTGCGCGCTCATCGCGCCGGTCTCGGCCGTGATGAATGCCCGTGTCCCGGCGTTTATGTCGCTTCTGATGCGCGAAGCGCATTTGACGCGGCAGTGCGTGCCGCATACGGGACACTCCATGCTGTCGCCGGAGCCCACCAGAAAGACGCCGCCCGATTCCTCCTCCAGAAATCCGTATGCCGCGCCGTCCGGGTCGCCCGTCCTTGCCCACGGCCTGTAAAACTCTTCGCTGCAGGCGGAGCACCGGCAGCGCACGGCGGGCGTCTTTCCCTGTCCCGCGCCGATAACGCCGTCCGGATCCGTCGCTGGTATAAATTCCTTGCTGTATATAATGCCGTATGTATCGAGCCTGTCCCGCTCGGACTCCCAGAGCCCCACCGGCGGGACGCGGCTCACCGCTTTTGTGTAGTTTTCCATGCCGCGCCTCACATAAAGTCCGCAAGGTCGATAACGTCCAGCGCGGAGGAAGCGGCGGCATCCTCCTCCGTCAGACCGTAAAATTCGCGGATGATGTCCCCGGCCTCCGCGCCCGTAACGCAGGCAAAGTTCCCGGTCTTGTGCTTGTCTGCATATTCCTTGATCTTTTTCTCGCAGCAGGCAAGGCCCATCTCTTTGATGTCGAGGTCACGCGCTATGATCTCCGCCCAGCCGGGGTTTTCCCGCAGCATGTCCTTCAGCTGCTCTCCGACCATCCAGACCGCCGTGCGTTCCTTCGGCTGCTGGCTCTCGATCTTTGCAATAGCTGTTGTCAGCATTGTTCTTCATTCCTTTTGTTAATAATAATTGGTGTTGTTTCTCAGTCGTAAGATATCCCCGCTGTCGCGGCGACATATGCCCATGCGGCGATAAGCTCGCTCGCCGTGTGCTCCAGCTCCTGTTCATAGGCGCTGAAAGCGTCGGGGTTCCTCTCCCGCACGGCCGTCCAGAGGTCCTTCATGAGCGCGTCCACGCGCTTTCTGGTGTCCTCCGCCAGCTCCAGATACAGCTTGAGGCTCGCCCATTCCTCTTTGGGCGAGCTTGCGGGCATTATAAGCTCCGCGGCCGTCACTGCCGTCTGGCGGGCAGCATTCTTCAGTTCCTGTTCCGTTACCATGTCGATTCTCCTTAATAATATTCAAACAGCGCCAGCTGTTCGTATTCCTGCGTTGCTCCCGCGCCGGGCTCGGGCTTTTCGGGCTGTTCGCCCTTCCTCGGTTCCCGCGCGGCCTTCGCGTTCCATTTGCGGAATTCCGGCTTCCCGGCGGGACAGCTTGCCCAGTGCGGCCGGTAGCCGATGCGCAGCCGCTGAGCTGGGTCCGTGCATTCGATCCCCTTCTCCGCGTGCCCGTCCGGGCTGTAAAAAACCGTGCCTCCGGTGTCGGGGCGATATCGCACAGCCTGTGCGTTGCAGGGCATCTTTTTTCCGCCCGGCAGCCTTATAAAAACCACAGCCCCGCCGCAAACGCGGCAGGGCACGGTTTTCAGTCGTGGTCCAAACGTGTGCCCTCACCTTCTCTCGTCCGGCCTCGGCCGGAATCTGTAGCACCAGCCGTCGGGACTGGTGGTCTTGCCCCAGTCCTCGCAGCGGATGAATATCCGGTCCGGCTTACAGCTGGCGCAACTCCTGCACCGTGTGCGCCCGTTGCGGCGGTCAAGCTCCGCGTTGTCCCGCTCGAGCATCGCGTTCTCGGTTTTCAGTCGGCTGATCTCCATCGCCTGCGCCACGGTCCTTCGCCGCAGCTCGTTCAGTTCGTTTTCCATGTGCTTCGTCCTTTGCCATTTTCTTTCTCGCCTTCTGTGTCGGCAGTCCGAGACTCTTTCTCCAGTACCCGACCGTGCCGGGATGGCATTGCAGCTCCCGCGCGATCTCGCTGTCGTTGCGCCCCGCTTCGTAAAGCGCGGCAAACTGTGCCCGCCTGTTCATCCTTTCTGCCGCCGCGGACGGGCTGGGCCACGGCGCGTGGCCCGGCGCCGCCGGACGGTTCTTCCCGGGGATATACCGCGTGCACCCGTGCCCGGCCTTGCAGCCCCTGCGGCAGCCCGTCAGCAGCAGAAAGTCGCAGCTGCCGGACTGGTGCGCGTAGTATTTGCAGCTCCTGCATCTCTTGTCCCCCATCCGTCAGCCCACCCCCGCAAGCACGCAGTAGAGGTTATCCGCCAGCACCGTGATAATGCACAGCGCGGCCAGCAGAAGCCCGTAAAGCCCGTTTTTGCTCATGTACTCTCTTCTCCTTCTTTACCAGTCCATCACAAGCCGGTAGCCCATCGTCGCCAGTATGCGGTCAAGGTTCTCCCGGTTTTTCTTTATCTCCTCTTCGGTCGCCGGGGGGATAATGACCTCGCTTATGGAAACTCCGAGCTTCGGCCCCCAGTCGGTGCGTATTATGTAGCCGTTCGGCGTGTCCTCTCTCGTGCGGATGGGATATTGTTCTTCTGCCATCTTCCATCACCTCCGGAAAAATTCTATGCGCCCGCTCCCGCGGTTAGCCTTTTTGCTCTCCCCCGCCGGGGCTCGTCCTTGCCAATGCCGTGACGGAGGAATTGCAAACCGAACTGTGTCAAAACGCCCCGCTCATCCTTCGTCCTCGTCAAAAAACCTCGTCCAGTCAAAGCCCAGCACGGCGGCGATCTTCTTCGCCGTGTCAACGCTCGGCCGGCGCTTACCGTTTTCGATGTTCGAATATGCGCTTCTCGAAATACCGACTTGCGTAGCGACATGCTGGCATGTAAGTCCTTTTTCGCATCGACTTTCTTTAATCCGGATCATTCTTTCACCTCCGAATGTTTCGCTTTGACACAATTATAGTGTCTTTAAGACACGTTGTCAAGGCCTTTTAAAAATTTTTGTTTCGTTTTGACACAAATTAAGTTATGCTATTGCCAGTTTCCGTTCGAAACATTATTATTTAATTGAGGTGTTGATATGACACGCTTAAAAGAACTTCGTCTCTCATCAGGAGAAACGCAGGCTGAAATCGCCGCAATTATTGGCATCACAAGAGCCGCTTACACAAATATTGAAATCGGGAAACGTGAACCGGATTACACCACACTCTGTACGCTTGCCGATCATTTCGGCGTATCTGTGGACTATCTGCTTGGGCGCACGGATATAAAAAAAGAGCCCACCCCCAAAGGGGACGAGCCCGGTGATCCACTTGATGTACAGCTTATGGAGTTGCTTTGCCGGATGACGCCTGATCAGAAGAAATGGCTGCTTGAAAAGATAGATACTCTGCTAGAGCTTCAATAACTCTGGTCTGATTCTCCCGGCTCAGCCGCCGGAACTTTTCCAGGATCTCTTTATCTTCGTCATGGGCTTGCATGAAAGGGTTCTCCTTTCCGACATGGCCTCTGTCTGTTTTGACGTCTCTCTAATAATACCATATTTTCCGCCATTTACAATATCCTGCCGATAATTATTTTTATACAGATAATAAAGGAACGATAGTGCATGAAGGGTCATAAGTTTGAGCTGTTCTGCTTCATTTGTCTATACGGCACTGCCTGCTTTCTCTGTGTTGGGTTATGGCACTGGATACACGACCTCTGCATATCTGTTGGGGTGTCAGAAGCCGCGCAGGTGAACTGTCCATCTATTATCGTTATATTATCCCTTTCTTTGATTTCATGTGTTCTTACTCATCGTTTCCTGTTAATAGTGTATCGATCGGAAATCTATGAATTAAAGAAAAAAATCGAAAACGACCGTTGGTTTGATGCAACACTGAAAAAAGACGAGATTCGGTCACTGAAGAAGCAGCACAAAAGTGAACTGCAATCGCTCAAGGAAAAGCACAAGAGCGAAATTCAGTCGCTGAGAGAAGATCTTAAACGGGCCGAGTCCACTTCCCGGCTTAAGGTTCTGAAATATATCTCCGACGGAGTAAACAAGGGCTTTCTCGCCTCTGCCCCGCTCTTTGCCGCTTTCGGCAATCCTCCGGCTGAGATTCCGGACCGCCTCGTCTCTGCAATATCGGAGCCGATGGCTTTTCAGGGAACGCCGGAGGCGCGTTGTTGGATAAGAGGGCAAAGCGGAAATGTATATAGCGTGACGCTCACAAGCTGCACGTGTGAGGATTATACCTTCCGCCGCCAGCCATGCAAGCATATGTACAGGCTCGCCGTGGAGCTTGGGCTGCTCGCCTCCTACGATGATGCCGTGATCGAACAAAAAATCTGTGTACAGCGCACAACTTTGGATGAAACGGAAACCGCTCTGAGAAAGAACCGGAAAGAGCTTGAGGTCCTCAATGGCATTATAAAGGAGCGCTCACTGTCATTCCCCTGGGCCTCGAAGTACCTGGCGGACTTGTCCGAAGAGGCCGACAAGCAGACGGCCCTGGCTCTGCTCCGCAAAAAACCGCCTGCCCGGCGCGCCGCTGACGAGGTGTCGAGGATATCAAAGGAAAAGCGGGAGCTTCAGCTCCGGTGCAAGCAGCTTGAATATCAGCTTGCGAGTCTGGACTCCCTGTTTCCGTGGCTGGAGGAATTCAGAGAGCTTTCGCCCGATGAAGCATATGCC
>CAKSXP010000059.1 GCA_934515035.1 uncultured Oscillospiraceae bacterium | reverse complement strand
GAACTCATAGGTCTCAACGTTCATGGTGATGCCGACAGCGGCGAGGTAGCCCTGCATGGCCTCGGCAACCTTGGCCTGCTTGCCGAAGTTGACGTTGTTGAAGACGACTTCGCCTTCCTTGTATCCGGCCTCTTCGAGGATGGACTTTGCAAGCTCGGGATCATACTCATAGCAGTCAACGAGACCCTCGGTGTAGTAGGGGCTGTTGGGGGAGATGGCGCTCCAGGCGGGTCCGTACATGGAGCCGAAGCTGGCCTGAGCAACAGCTTCCCAGTCGATGGCGTGGGCAATAGCCTCACGGACCTTGATGTCGGCCAGGTACTGGTTCTGTCCCTGAGAACCGTAGACGCCCATGAACCAGAGGTTGCCGGAGGTGGTGGTTTCAACAGCGACGTTCTCGGGCTTGTTGCTCAGAGCACGATCGTAGTCCTGGGAGTCAAGGGAGAGGGCGATATCGATGGTGCCCATTTCAAGGTCAATGTACATGGTGGAGACTTCGGAATACAGACGGATAACGTACTCCTTGACGTTGGTCTGACGGTAGTCATAGTTCCACCAGGGAGTGTCGCGCAGGACGCAGGAGACGCTGGCGCCGGAGGTGAACTCACCGGCGGTGTAGGGGCCGGAGCCACAGGGATCGGTCATCCAGAGATCGGTATCCCAGCCGTTCTCCTCGACCCACTTCTTGCTGATGACGGTGACGGGGCGGACGAACGGGCCGTAGGGCTCGGTGCCGGCGGTCTTGAGGTAAACGGTCAGGCCGTCGTCGGAGACGTAGGAAGCTTCATAGTCAAAGACGGTGAAGTGAGCCTGGAAGTTGGTAGCCTGGGTGACATAGCTCTCCATGGAGAAGAGGATGTCCTCACCGGTCATCTCGCAGTACTTGCCTTCCTTGGTCTGGAAGTAGATGCCGGGACGGAGCTTCATGACGAAGGTCATGTCGTCTTCCTGGTACCAATCCTCGAAGATGCGGGAATACATGGTGTTGCCGGCATCTCCGTCGAAGTAGAAGGTCATGTCATAGACAAGGCCCAGAACGAAGTCAGGGGTCTTGGTGCCTTCGGCGCCGACAGGGTTGTAGCTGCCGCCGATGGACTGGGTGTAGCCGACAGTGATGGTCTTGGTGGCCTCGATGGGCTCGACCTTCTCGGCGAACATGTCATAGGTGGAGGGAGAAAGGTTCTTCTCACCAACGGTGGTGTTGACACCGGCGCTGGGATCATCAGCGGGGGTGTCGTTTGCGGGGGTATCGTTTGCAGGGGTATCAGTTGCGGGCGTGTCGGTCTTGGTTCCGCAGGCGCAGAGCGCGAGGACCGTGACCAGTGCGAGGATGAGCGCGAGAATGGATCTGAAACGTTTCATCTGGATTGTCCTTTCTGAGTTTTGAAATATACTGTGAACGGCGAACTCCCTATACTCACCGTCCGACAATATTGTACAATTAATAACGAATATTTGAAATAGGCAAAACCTATAAAAAGTTTACATATTTAGTAAGGCGCAATGCGCGAAATGCACAAATACTATGATATAAATATTATATTTCGTCTAAAAAGCTGGGCTAATAGCATAACATATTTACAACTTTTACGTGCAAAATTACTAAATGGCTGGTGGTTATGGCACAAGGCACAAAGCCGGACAAGAGATAAAAGAGCACGTCCCGGGCGGGACGTACTCTTTTAGGGTTTATCTGCCCGCGGGCTGCCGGCAGGGCGTTATTTGGATGCTTATTCTCAGCGGACCTCGAGAACGATCTTTCCGCTGTACTCACCGGGGGCGAGCTCGACGGGTTTGCCGTCCACGGTGACGGAGAGTTTTTTGCCCTCCGGAGCTCTGACAGACGCGCCCTCGGCAAGCCTGAGTCCGGTTATATAGCTCGTATCCGTGACGGTCCAGACGCTGTCTCCGTCCATATCGACGATGACGCCGTTGTTGACCGTGGGAGCGGCCCACTGCCTGATATTGGACAGCTCAAGGCGGTTATCCTCGTGTATCACGGTCAGGCCGTCGCGGTATGCCTGCTTCGCCGAGGAGATGACGCCCTCGAGCTTTGTGTGCCTGAGCGTTACGCCAAGATTCTTCGGGCCCTTATTATCCGGCTTGCGCGGAAGCTCGGCACCCTCGGGCGGCGCGGGAGGAGCGGGAAGATATCCGACGACCGTGTCGTGGAAGTATCCCATGCCGCCGTGCGGACATGCATCCGTCGGGCGGATGTTCGTCGTGGAGTTGAACAGATCGCCCTTGAGCTCGCTGCCGGTTATGTTGAGATAGATATCGTCGGGGCCGAGCTCGGACAGTGCGCGTCCTTCGACATAGCTGTCCTCAATGCCGACGGGAACGATAAACGCGGACATATCCATTCCGCCCTCGTCGGTGTCCATGAGCTGTAGGATAACGTTGTTGCCCGCCTTCATGGAGGTGTTTTCAACGTTTATCGTAGTTGCGGAGCCCTTGACGACGAGGCTGGATTTTCTCGTGTCGAAGTCGGAATCAATGATGTCGAAAACGCTGTGGTCGTCGGAGGCGACGAGGGAGCCGAAGCGGCGGCCGCGGATCTTGCTGCCCTTGATGGTGGCGTGCCCCTTGCGTTCCATGCCCATAACGAACATCGGGTAGCCGTTTACGTCAACGGTGGAGTTTTCGATGGTGATATCGTTGTCGCCGATGCAGAAGGTGCCGTAGCCATGGGCGCGCGGGCCGGTCAGCTGGAGACGGCTGTTTTTGATGAACATGTGCACGCCCTCGTCCGAACCGTCGATGGAGCAGATGCCCCAGCCGTTGGTGATGAGGTCGCAGTTGTCATATGTGACCGTGGCGTTGTCGCAGAGCTGGGCCAGACGGTTCGTACCGGCAAAGCCGACCTGCCACGAAAAGCTGCCGAGCCAGTGGCTCGCCGGGCTGAGATTTATCAGGCGGCTGTTGCGGACGGTAACGTTGCTGTTGCCGCCTGCATGTACGGCGCAGCGGGTGACGCCGGAGAAGTTGAATTCGCAGTTGTCGATCTCGACCCTGGAATCGCCGACGGCGGCAACGCCGCAGCCGACACCGAGAAAGTCGTTGTCCGAAAAGCCCTCGAAGTCAAAGCGGCTGTTGCTGACCTTGTACTCGGAATCAGCCACAACAACACCGTTGAAGCTGCCCTCGGAGGTTGCGACGTAAAGTCCGTCAACGCCCTCGTCAGTCACTGTGCCGTCCTGCGCTATCGCGGAAACGCTCTTGTCTGCGGAGACCTTGCCGTTTTCGATGACGACGGCCGCGCCGACGGTGCGGGATATGTCGTTCATCATCATCAGACCCCCGGGAGGAAGGGCATATTCGTCCGTTACGCTCAGGACAACATCGCCCTTATATGTGCCCTTGGCGATGGGAACGCCGATGCCGTTCACCGTCATGGTAAGGTGCTTGCCCTCCGGCGCAACAAGAAGCGCGTTCTCGCAGATTATCAGCTCGTTGAAACGCATTGTCTCCTCGACCAGCCATGTGCTCTGGTAGGCAAGGGTGCTGTTTCCGGTTGGTTTGAGTATCTTCGTTCTATACATATGCTTCCCTCCGTAACAATTAATTAGTTATATAAAGAATATTACAACAATTCTTCGTCATTTTCAACTATATTAGCTTTGTAAGAAAGAGAAAATTGCGCATTGTCACAACTGCCTGCCAATATCTTTCAGGGCCTGCTTTGCGGCCCTGGCATCGTCCTGACTGACTGGTCCCCCCGAAAAGCGCGCCGGAAGCCAGAGCTCGCGCAGCTCCTCCGCGCCGCTTCCGGGATGCAGGCTCTCCGACATGCGGCAGATATCGTCGCTCGCGGCGCTGCCGTCAACGGGGATACCGCGTTTTCCGCAGAGAACAAGGTATTTACGATAGCTGTTTCTGACGACGTCCGCCGGAGCTTTTCCGAAGCGCCTGAGGCGGCGGGGCACGCTCTCTACAGCCGCCGCGGCATGACCCGGCTGCTCCGGCGCGCGGACGGCGGGGCCGGATCTTCCGACAAGACGGCGGATGACCGCGCATACGGCAAAAACAAAAGCCGCCGCGCCCAGCGCCGCCGCGAGCCAGATGAGCCACTCCGGAGTCTCCGCCTGCTCTATCGTGTTATAGATGGCCTCCATATTTTCCTCGAGCATGGGGGACTCGCCCGTTCCGGAGTTGCCGCCGAACAGCCGGCTGAGAAGGGACAGAAGCCACGCGAACAGCACGGGGAGCGCCGATACTATTATTATAACGGCCAGAATGACCGGCATGACGGCATAGGTATATACGGCGGATGCCGCGGAAAGCGCCGCTTTGACGCAGGCATCGCGGCTCAGGCCGAAACCGGCCAGAGCTATCAGCAGGACGAGCAGCACGTTCAGCGTGCGCGTTTTCGCGTTCATCACGGAAGGGCTTCTCAGCATACGGAGATTCAAAATGCTCAGAAGCATCCATACAATAAAAAACGGCAGCGCACGGGCGGCCATTTTCTCGAAGGCGGAGATGACGAAAGCGGCGAAAATGTCCACCGGGAGCACGACAAAGCCGAAGCTGGACAGCGACTTCGTGCGGTCATAATCGGCGAGCCACACCCGGTTTTTTGCCTTGAGCGCGAGCAGGAATACCGCGGGTATGGGAAGGATGACCGCCGCCGCGCTGTCCGCGCCGGGAAAGGCCGCCGCGAGCACGACGAGCGGAACGAACCGCAGGAAGCCCTTTTTGTTTCTTAAAAGCGCGCAGAGCAGTCCGCAGACGAAAAACACCCCGAAATACCACAGCGGAGCACGAGTTTCGCCGAAGAGGGAGACAAGATAGCCCACGGAGGCCATATAGAGGCAAAGCTCGCTGCAAAGCCCCGAAATATCGACAAAGCTCATTTTGCATCCTCCCCGGCTTCAACGGCAAACACGCGCTGTCCGACGCGCGACTCGAACCGCCTTACCATGTTCTGCGCCGCGCGGTCATAGACCGGCGTCACGAGTATGAACGCGCGCTGATCGTCCATGCCCTTCGCGGCGTCGGAGAGGAGCCTTTCAAAGCTGAACACCGGCTCATACAGCGCGCGCCCCAGCCCCTCGAGAATCGTCATAAGATGTTTGCGGCCGGTCCCGTCGCCGAGACAGGTCCACATACCTACGGCTCCGGAGGTGCAGGCGTTTGTAAGAAAGCCGTAGCTGATGTGCTTTTCCTCCAGCTCTTCGCAGACGCTGCGCGCAAGGCTGTAGCAGCGCTCGATCTGTTCATGTGAACCGCCGTCTATATTGAGCAGCACCGTGGCCGATGGCTCCGCGGTGTAGTCATACTGCTTTACCATCAGCCGGTTATCGCGCAGAGAGCGCGGCCAGGAAATGTCGCGCTGCGGTTCTCTGCCCGTATATTCGCGGAAGCCGACTGTCAAAATCGGGTCGCTGAGGATATACCGGCGCACGGATACGTCGCCGAGATAGCTGCCGAAGGCGTCGTCCGACGGCACGCTGATCCGCTTCGGGTATACGACGACCTCGCGTGTCAGTCCCGCCTCCGTGCTCTCTTCGTGCAGACCCAGCAGATCCCCGGCCGTGAGCGTCGCGCCGCGGAAAACATAGCGCCCGCGCGCCGGGATCGAGACGCCGATCCTGCGCTCAGCCCGCCGCCGCGGCATGATGAACATCGTCCGGTTCAGAGTCGATATGGAGTTGACGCCCGCGACCTGGCGTTCCTGCCGGGAAATGCCGGAGCCCTCAAGCTCCGCCGACAGCGCCGGGGGGACGTCCTCCGAAATGCGCAGATACATTACCGGCAGTCTTTTTCCGTTGGTGACGGAGGATATCATCTCGAACCGCTCGCCGCACTCGACCAGAGTGCCGCTCAGACGCAGGTCATAGCTCAGCTTGTCAAGACAGTGCTTCCGGCTCAGATGCTCCAGAAGCAGGCCGAGGACCAGCAGAAGCAGCAGATACAGAAAGCTCATACTTCCTCCAGCGGTATTCTGACCGCGGCGAGCAGGCGGGTGATATAGTCCTCGCTGTCCTTTTTGGAGGTCGTTCCGCCGCCGATGCGGTGGGCCAGAACGGCGGGGGCGAGGTCGCGCACGTCCTCGGGTATAACATAGCCGCGCCCGCGCAGGGCGGCCGTTGCCTGCGCCGCCTGATACAGCGCGATGCCGCCGCGGGTGGAAACGCCGCAGCCCAGCGACGCATCCGAGCGCGTGGCGGTGATGATGTCCATTATGTATTCCGCGACATCCCGCGAGACCTCGACCTCGGCGCGCAGACGCTTGAGCTGCTGCGTTTCCTCCGGCGTTACGACGCACTGAAGCGAGTTCACGATATCGGACGACGGACGCCGCGCGATGACCGCAAGCTCCTCCTCCCGCGTCATATAGCCAAGGCTGAGCCGCATGAAGAAGCGGTCGATCTGTGCCTCCGGCAGCGGGAAGGTGCCGTAGCTCTCGAGCGGGTTCTGGGTAGCCATGACCATGAAAGGCTCCGCCATCCGGTAGGTAACGCCGTCGACGGAGACCTGTTTTTCCTCCATTGCCTCGAGCAGGCTGGCCTGGGTGCGCGGGGTGGCGCGGTTGATCTCGTCCGCGAGGATGATCTGGGAGAACACGGGGCCTTTCCGGAACTCAAATTCCCCGGTTTTCATGTTGTAGAAGTTGATGCCGGTCAGGTCGCTCGGCAGCAGGTCGGGCGTGAACTGAACGCGGCGGAAATCACCGCCGACCGATTTTGCAAAGGCGCGCAGCAGCATCGTCTTGCCCGTTCCCGGCACATCCTCGAGCAGAATATGCCCCGAACAAATAAAGCAGGCAAGGACGCGCAGTATGGCCTCATCCTTGCCCAGAATAACTTTTTTGCAATTGTCCAGGATCCTGTCTCTGTAAGATTCAAATAAAGATATATCCATACTCTTTCTCCTGTATGCGTCGAAGCCGACGTTTATCAGGAAAATTTTATCATGGACGGAGCGAAAAATCAACAAATACTTCGTCTGCGAAAGGCGCGCTCAGCCCCCTTTGTACTTTCTGCGCGTTGCCGCGCCGCCGCGCAGATGACGCTCCGCCTTGTTGGTCTCCAGCACCTGCCGGACCTGCGTATACAGGGTCCTGTCTATCGAGCGAAGTCTGTCCGTCATGTCCTTATGTACAGTGCTTTTGCTAACGCCGTATTTTTTGGCGGCGGCGCGGACGGTCGTTTTGTTTTCTATGATGTACTCCGCCAGCTCAATGGCTCGCCGTTCGATATCGGTTTTCAAATGCACCACTCCAAACGATAATTCTGTATGAATATATGCGTCCGGCACGGCGCTTTATGTTCGGTTTATCCTCCCGGCGGGCAAAACGTGAAAAAAACAATAGCGCCCTCCGCCGTTTTCGGCGAAGGGCGCTATTGTATGTGCTGTGCTGCATCAGATATCCAGTATTCCCATTATGACGATACCGGCGATGACTATCGCGATGGAAAGATAGTGCTTCTTTGAGAGCTTTTCCTTCAGGAAGATGCGGCTCCACAGAACGGAAGCTACGCAGTAGGACGAGATGATCGGCGCGGCAAAGGCGACATGATCGGTGTCCGCAAGCGCATAGATATAGAAGAACTGACCAATCGTCTCGAATATGGCGCCGGTGTATTTCGGAGCCTCCTGCCTGAAGACGAAGCGCTGCTTTTTGATGACGGCGACATAGATAAAGCTGATGATGCCGACGGCAAGGAACGTCAGCTCATAGGCGACGTTGCAGCTGTCCTCGTTGAGGACCTCCAGAACGCGGCTGTCGGCAAAGGTGCCCAGCGCGTCGAGCAGGCAATAGATGATCGGGATAAGTATGGCGATCCAGCTCTTGGCGTAATGATGATTGGAGGCGTCCTGACGCGCGCGGCGCAGTTCCTCGTCCTCGTTGGCCTCCGTTATGCCGAGGCAGATAACGCCGAAGCAGACGAGCGCGACCGCGACGAGTGCCAGCGGCGGCAGATCGTCGCCGATGCCGACGGTGATGAGCGTCAGCACGGCCACAATGGCGCCGGAGCTGTTGCATATCGGCGAGGATATCGAAAGCTCGATATACCGCAGGCCGAAATATCCGATAGCCATCGACGCGATGTAGAGAAACGACACCGGCAGATAGGTCAGTATAACATCCCAGGATATCTCGACTCCGCCGATAAAGATCTCATAGGCGGCGTGCAGGCCCATTACGACGCCGACCGCCGTCACCATCTTCAGATGGCTGTATTTGTCTTTTCCGTCCTGGCAGCCGATCTTTGAAAAAAGATCGGAACCGCTCCAGCACAGAAGCGCGATCACCGCAAACCAAAACCACATAAAAAAACTCTTTCCTCTCCTGTTTTTTCTGGCCGTTTCGGCCGGACGCGATAATTTTACAACAAGTATTTAGTTTTGTAAACAATAAAAAATGGCGGCGTGGGGCGCGTCAATCCTCCGCGGGAGAGCGCTCCAGCACTATCAGCTTCGGCTCCTGCTCCGGGGAATTGAGGTACATCTCCTCGCATTCACGCTGCGCCTCGATCAGAACGGCCATCGCCGTTTCCGCCGCGCGCATCATTTTGAGATACATTTCCTTATAGTCGGCCATGATGTTCACCCAAATTAGACATATTTTGAGCCTATTTTACATTCAATTGACACATTTCAGTATAATTTGCGCCTAAAATAAATCTATAATCTGTTTATATTGGAGTGATTATATGGCCACAAAGAGCTTATCCATACGCATCGACAGCGAGATGCTGGATAGACTCCATGTCGTTGCGGATTACGAGGGCCGTTCCGCCAATGGACAGATACTGATCCTGATACGCGACTGCATTGCTGAATACGAAAAGCTCCACGGCAAGATCGAGCTTAAATAACCTTATAACTTATAAGAAACAGCGTCATGGGAGCATGAGGCTGTTTTTTTGCTTTTTTGCGCTGGCAGGCAAAGAAAGAGCTGCTCCGCAGGGGGAGCTTTTCTTTATCTTTTTCTTTCTGTTTTAACTTTAAGCTTTACCAAGCTGGGTCTCCTTCGGAGAGGTACTTTTCTTGCGCACTTTATCTTTTAGTTTTTAATCTGGATGGCATCCAGCGTGCGTCTGCTCCGCAGGGGGTCACTTTTCTGCTCGTGCAGAAA
>CAKSXP010000058.1 GCA_934515035.1 uncultured Oscillospiraceae bacterium | reverse complement strand
AACGGTCATAGCTGGTGTTCATCACGTCCCAGATACGCTTTATTTCCCCGGCGACGCCATCGACGAACTCCTGCGGAGTTACGCCTGCGTTCTTTGCCTTTTCTTCGATCTTCTGTCCGTGCTCATCGGTTCCGGTCTGAAAGTAGACGTCGTAGCCCTGCGCCCGCTTGAAACGGCAGATCGCGTCGGCCAGAACGATCTCATAGGTGTTGCCGATGTGGGGTTTGCCGGATGTATATGCGATGGCGGTGGACAGGTAAAAGGTTTTTTTGCTCACAATAGTTTTCCTCCTGTTTCCCTTTGCTTTTTCTCTATTCACCGGACTCCGGGTCGAGCGGCGGCGTGACGGGGTCCGGCGGCGCTATCGGCGGGTCAGTGGGGTTTACCGGATCGATCGGGGTGACCGGCTCCGTGGGCTCGACCGGTTCGACGGGCTCCGTCGGGGCCGGTGTTTCGGTCGGAGACTCCGTTGGCGTTTCCGTCGGGGCTTCGGACGGACTCGGGCTCGGGCTGGGAGTGGGGCTGGGTTCGTCCTCGGTGTGATAGTGGTATTCGCTGTCGGCTTCCTTTTTCTTGCTTATAAGGTTTCCGTTTGCGTCATAGACAAGGCGATAGGTCGTCGCGCCGGTACCTCTGTCGGTGGCCCAGGTATCGATCTGGATCTCGACATAGCTGCCGTCCTCGTCCGTGCCCCATATCTTGACCGTGACGGTATAGCTCGTCATGTCGGTATAGGCCTCGATCTTGATGGGGTAGTTGCGGTCGTTTTTGAACTTGAAATCGGGGCTGGGCCAGCTTACGGTGGCGTCCAGACCGGAGGGAAGATAGTTTACGGCGAAATAGTGGCAGGTGCGCTGTGTTATCTCAAGGTTGGAATACAGAGCGCAGTAGTACAGCGTGGAGCTGACCTGGCATATGCCGCCGCCGACTTCCGTTACGACCTTGCCGTTTGAATAGGCTCCCGCGCCCTGATATCCGGCTTCGGTCGTGCGCTGGCCGAGAGCGGCGTTATAGGAAAACTCCTCTCCGGGGTTGAGGATGACGCCGTTGATAGCGGCCGCGGCCCTGGTTATGTTGTTGATGCGCGCGGCGCTGCTGCCGCCGAGCGTGGTGCTCTTCTGAGCCAGGCAGTCGGAGAACAGATTAGCGTTCAGATCCTCCGTCCTGATCTCCGGCTCCGTTATTATGAGCGGGATGACAACGGTGTCGCCGGGCTTGGCTTCGTCAAGAAGCCGCTGAGCGAGCTCAATATCGAAACTGATGCCGTTTTCGCTTGCGAGAGCCGTTCCGCTTTCCGCGTCGAATCTGGCGTTCACCGGTTCCTTGAATATCTGGTCATAGAGCTCCTCGAGGTCGATGTCCGCATCTTCGGACGAAGGCTCATATACTATGGGCTCGCTGTCTCCTCCGGTGAGGGCTGCGGCAACAAGCTCATAGAGCTCATCCGCGTCGAGCTCGACGGTCCCGGCGCCCTTGACGATAGTGATCTCTTCCGCACCGATAGTGACCTCGTTGCCCATCAGAAGAGCGCGGCAATCCTCCACGGCGCTGTTTATGATGCCGCGGACGGCCTGCTCGTCAATGGCGCTTTCGTCTTCTCCGCCGGTGAGCTCCGCTCCGGAGACGAGGCATTTGACATAGGTGACAAGGTTTTTGAACATTCCGCCGCCGTGGCAGTAGTTATAGGCCGCGGCTGCGCCGTTTCCGCCGTCGGAGCCAAGTCCTGCGTCGTCGCTTGTGACGGTAAAGACACAGTCCATGGGCAGTTCGACGGTGACGGTCGTATTTCCGGCAGGTTCGCTGCCGGAGCCGGCGAGCACGAGCTCCGCTTCGCGCAGCGTCATTCCGCCGACGTCCACGCCGTCAACATTGACCTTCGGGAAGATCGTGTCCATGCCGGACACATAGAACGCGCCGACAACGATCACAACGCAGAGCACCGCCGCGGTCACGGCCACGGCGAGAATAACGCTCTTTGCCTTTCCCGTTCCCTTGTTCCTGTTTGCGGGCGCCCTGCGGGGCTGTGCGGCCTGCTTCTGTTTCTGCGGAGCGGCCTGCCTTACGGGCGCGGGGTCCTTTTTCGCGGTCCGGGTCTGCTTTTTGCCGGAGGCAGAGGAGCCCGCCTGTTTGCTGCTCTTATTGCTTACGAGTTTGATTTTGCCTCACCCTCTCATATCTTTCTCTCTCTTTTCAGACGGAGCTGCCGCTTGCCGCGGCGAAATCCGCCTGGACCTGGTATGTGTCTATCTTTTCGTTTATCCAGGGATTTCCGCTGAGCTTATACCGGCTCTGCGCCTCGAGCAGAGCTCCGATGAGGATGTTTGACAGCAGGAAACCCGAGCTTGTGAAGAACCAGCGGCCGTTTTCTGTCTTTGCCCAGCCGTGTTTTTCAAATTCCTTCAGGACATATTCGATCGGTCTGAAATCGCTCCGGTAGATGCTGTAATACTCCTCTCCGGAGATGCCGTGGTTCATCCTCATGCCGAGCATGAGATATTCCCCCGCGCGCTCCAGAAGCCCGATCTTTTCGTATTCGTCGATGATATTTTTTTCTCCCAAAACTCCGGAAATATACTCTCCGATGTCTTTTATGTAGCTGTATCGAACGCTGTCCACGCAGGAATGGGCACCGGGGCCGAAGCCCATATAGTCCTGGAGCGTCCAGTATTTGATATTGTGCCTTGATTCATAACCGCTCAGAGCGAAGTTTGAGATCTCGTACTGCCTGAAGCCGTAGCTTTCGAGCGTTTCCACCGTGTAAAGATACATGTCTGCCTGCTCGTCGTCGGTCGGGAGAAAGGGCGAATCCTTGTACTGATACATCGGCGTGCCTTCCTCAAGCTTCAGACCGTAGCAGGAAACATGCTGCGGGTGCAGGGCAAGCGCCTTTGATAGTGTGTCGGCCCAATCTTCCTTTGTCTGTCCGGGCAGCCCGTAGATAAGGTCGATGCTCACATTGTCAAAGCCGGCCGCACGGGCCGTTTCGAAAGCTTTTTCGACCTGCTTCCAGTTGTGGCGGCGGCCGATGATCTTGAGGATATCGCTGTTTGCCGACTGCGCCCCTATCGAGAGCCGGTTCACGCCCTCTTCGCGCAGCGCGCGCAGTCCTGACAGCGTTACGCTGTCGGGATTTGCCTCGACCGTGACTTCTGCCGATTTGAGGACCTTGCTCTCTTTTTTGAGAGTGTTGAATATTTCGCAGATGCGCTTTGCTCCGTAATAGCTTGGCGTTCCGCCGCCGAAATACAGCGTGTCGATGTAGTATGGGCTCATTCTGGGCGAAGCCTCGCGTATATGCTCCAGAAGCGCGTTCTGGTACTTCGGCATAAGGCTGTCGCAGCCCGCCACGGAGTAGAAATCGCAGTATCCGCATTTGCTGGCGCAGAACGGTATGTGTATATAGAGTCCGAGTGTTTTATCCATAGGCTTTTCTCCGAAAAATGGATAGTCGTGTAATTAAAATATAATAAAGTAATATGCGGCGCTTGTCAACCTCTGTTGTGCACGGCAAATCTATGGAAAAAGACCGGATATATCCGGTACAGCTGCTGAAATACCGGAGCATCCTGTTATAAGACGCTCCGGTATCCGTTTTCGTTCCGATCAAAAATCAGAACAGGCTGCAAACAAGCTCTGAGTATTCGCTGGGGTCTTCGATGGGGAGTCCGGCGATCAGAAGCGCCTGATCGTGAAGGATAAGCGTGAGCTTTCCGGCTCTCTCCTTGTCCTCGGCAAAAGCCTTCTCCAGCGCGGCGAAAGCGGGGTGGCTCTCGTTGAGCTCAAGAACGCGCTTTGCCTTTATCTTGTGGGCTTCCTCGTTCGGGATGGAGGCAAAGTATTTTTCCATCTCGAGCGTGACCTCGCCCTCGGTCGTCAGGCAAACGGCGTGGCTCACGAGCTTGTGCGACAGGCGGACATCCGATACCAGCCCGACGAGGATCTGCTTCATGAACTCGAGCAGTTCCTTGCTTTCTTCCTGTTTCTTCTCGGTCTCTTCCTTTGCGGTGTCGTCCTCAAAGCCGAGATCGTCGCTGGTGACGTTGCAGAAGGGCTTGCCCTCGAATTCGCCGAGCATCTTTATCACAAACTCATCGTATTCGTCGGTCAGATACAGCATCTCATAGCCCTTTTTCCTGACCTGCTCGGTTTGCGGCAGCTGGGCGGCCATGCGGACGCTGTCCGCGCAGACATAGTATATGCTTTTCTGATCCTCGGGCATCGCCTTGACATATTCGCGCAGAGGCACGAGCTCCTCGTTTTCGGAGGTCCAGAACAGCATGAGATCGACCAGAAGATCCTTCTTTGCGCCGTATCCGGAGACAAAGCTGTATTTGATCTGGCGGCCGAAGTTTTTCCAGAACTCGTCATAAGTTTCCGGCTCGTCGTTCATCACGCGCAGAAGCTCGGCCTTTATCTTCTTTTCAAGGTTTCCTGCAATGACGCGGAGCTGGCGGTCATGCTGAAGAAGCTCGCGGGATATGTTCAGACTCAGGTCCGGACTGTCCACGATACCGCGCACGAACCTGAAGCACTCCGGCAGAAGGTCCGCGCACTGCTCCATTATCATAACGCCGGAGCTGTAGAGCTGGAGTCCGGGCTGATAGTCGCGGCTGTAAAAGTCGAAGGGCACCTTTTTCGGCACGAAAAGCATTGCCTTGTAGGAGGTCAGACCCTCCGCGTTGACGCGGATGATAGCGGCGGGGTCGTCCGTGTCGTGGAACTTTTCCTTATAGAACGCCTTGCAGTCGTCATCCGTGACCTCGTTTTTGCTGCGCTGCCAGATGGGGATCATGCTGTTGATGGTCTGTTCCTCGGCCACGGTGACATATTCGGTTTTGGGCGTTCCGTCCTCGTTCTTTTCGCCGGTCTCCTTCGCTTCGGCCTTTTCGACCTCCATTCTGATCGGCCAGCGGACATAGTCGGAGTATTTCTTTATCAACTGCTGAAGCTGCCAGGACTCAAGGTATTCGGAGCATTTTTCTTCCTCTCCGTCCGGCTTGATGTGCATGATGACGTCCGTTCCGACGTCCTCTTTTTCACATTCGGTTATGGAATAGCCGTCGGTCCCGGTGCTCTCCCATTTGTATGCCGTGTCGGAACCATAGGCCCTGGAGATGACAGTGACCTTGTCGGCGACCATGAACGCGGAATAGAATCCGACGCCGAACTGGCCGATAATATCGATGTCGTCGTCCTTCACGTCTCCGTCCATCTCGTTTTTGAACTCGAGGGAGCCGCTACGGGCGATAACGCCGAGGTTCTGATCCATGTCGTCCTTGTTCATGCCTATGCCGTTGTCAGAGACGGTGAGGGTCCTTCTGACCTTGTCCGGCGTGACGCGGATACGGAAATCGCTCCGTTCCATGCCGACGCTCTCGTCGGTCAGGGACAGATAGCACAGCTTGTCGATAGCGTCGGACGCGTTGGAGATGATCTCGCGCAGAAATATTTCCTTGTGCGTATAGATCGAGTTGATCATCATGTCCAGCAGGCGCTTTGACTCTGCCTTAAACTGCTTTTTTGCCATTATATATCATATCCTTTCATTTATTTACTGAAGAAGAAAATCCAGCACCGCGGCGTTATAGCTTTCGGCCTGCTCGAACGGGGTGAAATGCCCGCCCGGAAACCACAGCAGCTGGGAATCCCTGATGCAGCGGTGGAGGTATTCGGTGTGTGAACGCGTTATCATGTCCTTTTCACCGGCCGTTATCAGCGTTTTTGCGCTTATCCGGCCAAGGCCGTGCCTGGTGAGCTTCGGTTCCAGTACCATCAGGTCCAGAAGCTCCTTTCTGCGGCACGCTTTTTTGGAAAAGGGAGAGGCTATCGTCGCTGCTGCCTGGGATATGCGCATCGGCAGATAGAACCGCAGCGCGAGTCCGCCGGGGTCGCTGTTTGCGCCGGAGAGAACGAGCCTGTCCACCATTTCGGGGTGACGGGATGCGAATATCATCGCTATGTTGCCGCCGTCCGAAAAGCCCAGTATGTTCGCCTTTTTGACGCCCGCGGCGTCCATAACGGGGATGAGATCCTCCGCCATGTCGTAAAGGCTGAGCTTGTCACCGCCGGCGAGCGAGCTGCCGTGCCCGCGGCTGTCGATGGTAATAACGCGGAAATGCTTTGAAAACTCTGCGGTCTGTGCGGAAAAGACGGACATATCCTCTCCGTTTCCGTGGAGAAGAATGATAGGCTCGCCCGAGCCTGTGCTTTCCCAGTGAATGACCGCGCCGCCCGAGGGTGTGTCCATGTGCTGCACCTGCCTTTGGTATTACCGCTTTAATCCTATTATTATAGCATCAGTTTGTTAAAATTCAAGTGCGCCGGAGCGCCTTTGAGCAAAAAACGGGGATATAAAAAAGACTATGGAAATTTGTGATGTAATGTGAGATAATGAGCGGTAAAGAAACGGAAAGGGGCTGCAAAAATGAAAAGAGAGAAAAAGCGCGCGATCAAAAAGGCCCTGAAAAATTCGACCTATGCCAGAAATTCAAAAGGCGTTTTTATAGTATATCTGGTGCTCAGATTGATCGTGATAGCGCTTATGGTAATGTCCATAATCGGGAAGAATTATGAGAATACGTTTATCTGCGTACTGGTGCTGGTGCTTTTCATGCTCCCGGATTTTGCGGAACGCAAGCTGAAGATAGAGCTTCCGTCCACGCTTGAAATTATCATCCTGCTGTTCATTTTCTGCGCGGAAATTCTGGGCGAGCTCGGCGCATATTTCGTGCGCTTTGCGCATTGGGACACGATACTGCACACGCTCAACGGTTTTGTCTGTGCGGCCTTCGGCTATGCGCTGGTCGACCTTCTCAACCGAGAGGAGCGCTTTTCAATGAAGCTGGCGCCCATATATCTGGCGGTCGTCGCGTTTTGCTTTTCGATGACGATAGGCGTTATGTGGGAGTTTTTTGAGTTTGCCGCCGACAGACTGCTCGGGTGGGACATGCAGAAGGATACGGTGGTCCACTCGTTTTCCAGCGTCATGCTTGACCCGACAAACAGCAATATACCCATAAGGGTGGAGAATATAACCGACGTTGCGGTAAACGGCGAGAGCCTCGGACTGGGCGGATACCTGGATATCGGGCTTTTCGACACGATGGAGGATCTTTTCGTCAACTTTATCGGCGCCGTCACGTTTTCCATTATCGGCTATGTGTCCGCGAAGAAAAAGGAGCCGAGTAAATTCGCCAGCCGGTTTATACCAACGGTCGCGGAGCCGGAGCCGGAAGAAAACGAAAAGGAGAAGGATGAATGAAACTGAGGGTGTTTGCGGCGGTCGCGGCGTGCAGGTTCACGCGCTGGCTGCTGCGCGTAACGGGAAGGGGCGGGACCGCCCTGCCCGGAAAGGTCGCGCTGAAGCTCTGTCCGGGGCTTCTGGGATATCTGGCTAAGGACGTCAAAACTGTCGCCGTCACGGGAACGAACGGCAAGACAACGAGCGCGCGAATGATCGAACAGGCGTTTTCAAACGCCGGAATGAGCTATTTTGCAAACCGTTCAGGCTCAAATCTGATACAGGGGATAACGGCTGAGTTTGCCGCCAATTCCACCCTGACGGGCAAGAACAAAAAGGAATATGCCGTTATCGAGTGCGACGAGGCCGCGTGTATGAAGGTCCTTGGCTTTCTCAAGCCGAAGGTCATTGTCGTGACGAATATCTTCCGCGACCAGCTTGACCGCTTCGGAGAGGTGACCACCACGCTGGGCGATATAAAGCTCGGCATCTCCCATACGCCGGATACGGTCATGTGCCTGAACGCGGACTGTTCGCTGACCGCCTCCCTTGCCGGAGACCTGCCGAACAAATGCGTGTTTTACGGGGTGAACGTTCCGATATACAGGCACGAGATATCCGAAGTGTCGGATGCGCAGAACTGCATTCGCTGCAAGGCGGAATATGAATATGACTGGCGGACATACGGACATCTCGGCGGCTTCAGATGCCCGGAGTGCGGCTATCACCGGCCCGACGCACAGGTCGCCGTGACGAAAATAATCGAGCTGACCGCGGACAGCAGTACTGTTGAGATGGACATTTTCGGCCAGAGCGTTACGGCGAGGATCAATCTGCCGGCCGGCTACAATATATATAATGCCGCGGGAGCGACGGCGGCGCTGCTGCAAATGGGATTCGGCGTATCCGACGCCGTGCAGGCGCTGTCGGGCTTTGAGTGCGGCTTCGGACGAATGGAGGCATTCCGCAAGGACGGCTGCGATATACGCATGATACTCGTAAAAAATCCCGCGGGCTGCAACCAGGTGCTGAGCTTTCTGTGCGAGATAGACGAGCCGTCGCTTTTCGTTGTATGTCTCAACGACAGGACGGCGGACGGCACCGATATTTCGTGGATATGGGACGCCGAGTTTGAAAAGCTGTGCACGCTCGGGGACAAGCTTACGGGAGTTCTCGTCAGCGGCATACGGCGCGACGACATGGTCATGCGGCTGAAATACGCCGGACTGCCCGCCGAAAAGGTACGTGTCATAGCCGACTACGGCGAACTGCTGGACGAGATGTGCGCAAAACCGCAGAAGGTTTTCGTCATGCCTACCTATACCGCCATGCTTGACCTGCGTGCAAGGCTCAGCCAGGCTACCGGCGGAAGTAAATTCTGGGAATAAGGAAGTTATCAAAAACTCATCATGGGAATCAGAATTTGTCATCTGTATCCCGATCTGCTGAATCTGTATGGGGATCGGGGAAATATAATATGTATGAAAAAACGGCTCGAGTGGCGCGGCATCGAATGCAGCGTGACGGAGCTTCCGCTCGGCGAGAAGGCAGAGCTTTCGCAGTTTGATCTGTTCTTTATCGGCGGCGGACAGGATTTCGAGCAGGAGGTCCTGCTTGAGGACCTTGCGCGCGGAAAGGCGCAGGAGATAAAGGCCGCGGTAAACGACGGCAAGACCTTCCTTGCCATCTGCGGCGGATATCAGATGCTCGGCGAGTATTACGAGACATGGGACGGCGTGCGCTGCGGCTTCATCGGAGCGCTGGATCTTTACACCGTCGGGTCGAAAACGCGCATGATAGGAAACTTCATGTATGAGTGCCCGCCGGAAAACGGCGGATGCACGGTCGTCGGGTTCGAGAACCACAGCGGAAAGACCCGCCTCGGCCCCGGAT
>CAKSXP010000057.1 GCA_934515035.1 uncultured Oscillospiraceae bacterium | reverse complement strand
GGCTGTGACGGAAGACAGCACGGCGGATACCGCGAAAAGAGGGCGTAAACAAACAAAAAAGCCGCTATATCCGGTAAAAACCCGAATATAGCGGTATCTTGCTGCCCGGTCTTGCCTGACAGTTGCTGTTTTTATCAGTCCAGAGCGGATATAAGCTTTTTTGTATAGTCGTCCTGCGGGTGGTCGAAGATATCGTCCACCGTGCCCTGCTCGACGATACGGCCGCGGTTCATGACGAGCACGCGGTCGCAGAGCTGGTAGATGACGTTCAGGTCATGCGAGATGAAAAGATAGCTCAGGTCCAGCTCGCGGCGCAGCTCGATCAGAAGGTCGAGTATCTGCGACTGTATCGTGACGTCCAGCGCGGAGACCGGCTCGTCGGCGATGATGAACTTCGGCCGCTGGATGAGCGCGACCGCGATCGAAACGCGCTGGCGCTGACCGCCGGAGAGCTCGCGCGGTCTGCGGTCTGCATACTCCGCGCCGAGGCCGACGCGCTCGAGCATGTCCAGAACGCGGCGTTTGCGCTCCTTTGCGTCATATTTGCCGAAGACGCGCAGCGGCTCCTCCACGATCCAGCCGACGGTCTTGGCCGGGTTGAGCGAGCCGAAGGGGTCCTGAAAGACCATCTGCGGGCGCTTTGTGTGGTGGATGACCTCGCCCGTGACGTCCTTTTCCATGCCGAGAATGGCCTTGGTCAGCGTTGTCTTGCCGCAGCCAGACTCGCCGACGAGGCCGAGTATCTCGCCCTGGCGGACGGAGAAGCTTATATCATGCAGCGCCTGAAAGCGCGTCGATCTGCCCAGAATGCTGCTGTCCTTGTACCAGACGGAGAGGTTTTTGACCTCCAGAACGGTGTTTTCCATCGTCATTGGCCTCTCTTTCTGCGCGTTGGAATGGCGGCGATCAGCCTTTTGGTGTATTCGTCCTGCGGGTCGCCGTAGATCTTTTCGACGGGGCCCTGCTCGACGATGCTGCCGCGGTACATGACGATGACGCGGGAGCAGAGCTTGCGCACGACGCTCAGGTCGTGGGAGATGAACAGCATCCCGACGCCCTTTACCTCGTTTATCTTGCGCAGAAGCTCGATTATCTGTGCCTGAACAGTGACGTCCAGCGCGGTCGTCGGCTCGTCGCATATCAGAAGCTGCGGGTCGGATATGAACGCGGAGGCGATCATCGCCCGCTGGCGCTGGCCGCCGGAGAGCTGGTGGGGATATTTGCCGTAGGTCGTCTCCGGGTCGGGCAGGCCGACGTGGGTCATGACGTCGAGCGCCCATTTTCTGCGCTCCTCGCGCGAGAGCTCCGTGTGGTGTATCTTCAGCGTCTCCTCGACCTGACGGCCGATCTTTATCAGCGGGTTGAGGCTGGTCATCGGCTCCTGAAAGATGACGCCGATATCGCGCCCCTGGATCTTGCGGAGCTCGCCGCGGCTGCATTCGAGAAGGTTTTTTCCGTTCCAGATTATCTCGCCGCCGACCTCGGTCTGCGAACGCTCCAGCAGTCCCGCAATGGTCAGCGCGGTGACGGTCTTGCCGCTGCCGGATTCGCCGACGACGCCGAGCATCTCGCCCGGCTCCATCGTGAAGCTGACGCCGCGCACGGCAAATTTGTCCGGGGGCGAATTGTGGAAGCGGACGGAAAGGTCTTTTACCTCCAGCATGCTCATGCCCCGTCACCTCCGATGCCCTCGCTTATCAGGCCGAAGCCGAGGATGAGCAGGACGATAGTAAGTCCGGCCGAGAGCGCATACCACGGCGCGGAGAAGATATAGCTCTGTGCCTCGCTGAGCATACGGCCAAGGCTTGCGTCCGGCGGCTGAACGCCGAGACCGAGATAGCTCATGCTGGCCTCTGCCAGCACGGCGTTGTTGAAGCCGATGGCGGCGGAGCTGAGAAGCACCGGCGCGGCGTTCGGCAGGATGTGCACGAACATGATGCGGAGCGTGGAAACGCCCATGAGCTGCGCCGAGCGGACATAGTCCAGCTGCTTCTGGCGGGCAAACTCGCCCCTGACCATGCGCGCAAAGCTGGGTATGAACAGAAGCCCCAGCGCCAGAATGATCTGATACTTTCCGGAGCCCATCAGGCTTATCAGCACAAGGGCGAGAAGTATGCTCGGAAAGGCGGTCACGATGTCGTTGAAGCGCATGAGCAGCTCGTCCAGCCAGCCGCCGAAATATCCGGTGAAGGCGCCGATGAGCGTGCCGAAAACGGCGCCGATAGCGACGGTCGCGGCGGCGATGACGAGCGTTGTGCCCGCGCCGTCGAGAACGCGGCTGAAGATATCGCGGCCGAAATTATCCGTTCCCAGAATGTGGGCAAAAGAGGGAGCCTGGCTCTTGGCGGAGGCGTCCATCTGTGTCGGGCTGTAAGGCGTCCAGAAAAAGCCGAGCACTATCAGCGCGACCATAAACGCGGTTATCCCGATGCCGAATATAAGGTTGTAGTTTTTTTTCTTTTTCAACTCAGTCTTATCCTCGGGTCGATGTATTGATAGGCGACGTCGGCAAGGAAGTTCATGAAAACGACGACGAACGCGATCATGACGACGATGGCCTGCACCACCGGATAGTCACGGTTCGAGATCGAGAGAAGAAGCATCCGCCCGATGCCCGGGATCGTGAACACCTGTTCGATTATGATGCTGCCCGCGACGATGTCGGCCAGCGTCATTGCAAGGAAGGTAACGACGGGGATGATGGCGTTGCGCAGAACGTGGGTCCGGAGGACCGAGGCGCGGCTGTTTCCGCGGCTGTATGCCGTGCGGACATAGTCCTCGCGCAGCTCGCTGACGATGCTGCGGCGCAGGAGCTTGACGGTCATCGCGCTTTTGGGCAGGGCGATGGCCAGCGCCGGGAAAAATATGTATCCGATAAAGCCCGATACGCTATCGTGATAGGAAACATAGCTGCCGGGCGTGAAGAGCTTAAAGAAAAAGCCGAAAACACAGGTAAAGATTATACCGATGAAAAACGGCGGGATGGACATGGTTATCTGGTTTATAACGACCATCACGCGGTCGAATATGCCGCCCTGAAAGCGCGCGATGAGCAGCCCCAGCGGGACCGAGATCACGATAACGAGGACGAATGCGAAAAGCGTCAGAAAAGCCGTCACGGCGAGCTTGCCGCCGAGCAGCTCCGAAACGGGCGTTTTGTAGCTGTATGAAACGCCCAGATCGCCGGTCACAAAGCCGGCGAGCCACTTGAAATACCGCTCCGTGACGGGGCGGTCGAGCCCAAGCTCCGCGCGCAGTGCGGCGGCGCGGGACTCGGTGTATTCGGTGCCCAGCATCTGGGATACCGGGTCGCCGGGGATGAGCTGGAAGGCCATAAAGACCAGAAAGGAGATGATGAGCAGCGTTGCTGTAAGCAGCGCGAGCTTTTTCAGGATGTATCTCAAAACGGGAACCCCACAGACATCATTATAAGTATTTCGGACGCCTGTCCGAAGGCATGGGCCGGGCGGGAAAGACGAAAGAGGGGGGCGGCGCCGGACAGTATGCCGCCCCCGGCCGGATGCTGTCCGGCCTTATCTTTTATCGTCACTCAAGCCTGAGCTTTGCAAAATCCATGGCGTAGAGCGGGTAGAACTCATAGCCGTAAAGACCGTCGCGCATGGCGACAAGGTCGCACAGATCCTGAATATAGACGTTTGCGGCCTGCTCGGCAAGAATGACCTCGCACCGTTTGAAGTATTCGGTCTGCTCGTCGGCGTCGGCGCTGGAGAGCGCCTTGCTCAGGGCCTCGTCATATTCGCTGTCGGAAAAGCTTATCATGTTGTTGGAAGCGTCGGAAGCCCAGCGGGCCAGCAGTGCGCTGGCGGTCAGAGCGCTGGCGTCGAAGCCGATGACGGTGCTCTCGAAATTGCGGCCGGAATAGACGTCGGAAAGCCAGCTGGACCATTCGATGGTCTCTATCGTGGCGGTAACGCCGATGGCCGCGAACTGCTCGACCAGCACCTGGGCCGCATCGACATGCGGCGTGTAGTTGGCGGGCACGGTTATGGTCATGGAGAAGCCGTTGGGATAACCGGCCTCGGCCAGAAGGCTCTTTGCCTTTTCGATGTCGCGGGTGTAATAGTCTGCCAGCTCCGGCATGAAGTAGCGGCCGAAGGCGGGATAGATGCTGCTGCCGAGAGCGGTGCCGCGGCCGTCGGCCACGAAGTCCATGATCTCCTGCTTATCGACGGCGTAGCACAGCGCCTGGCGCACGCGCACGTCGTTGAAGGGCTCTATCGCGTTGTTGAGATACAGCGCCTGGACGAGGTTCATGGTGCCCTCGAGAATGGTGAAATCGTCGCTCAGCTCGTTGGCCTGCGCGGCGGTGAGGTGGGCCGCAAGGTCGATCGCGCCGGACTTGAGCGAGAGCACGAGAGTGTCGGCGTTTTCGATTATCTTGCAGGTGACGGTTTTGATAGCGGCCTTTTCGCCCCAGTAGTCGTCAAAGCGCTCGAGAACGATGTTTTCCTGAGCGGCGCGGGAGACGAAGCGGTAGGGACCGGTGCCGATGACCTCGCTCGTGGGATCGTTGCCGTCGGGTATGATCGCCGCCGTGAGATAGGCCGAAAGCTCGGGCTGGGGCTCGGAGGTCCTGATGACGACGGTCGTGTCGTCGGCCGCTTCCACGGAGACGACCTTTGCCAGACCGGAGATGAGCGGCTCGCCGCTGTCGAGGCCCGCTGCGCGGGAAATGGAGTAAACAATATCCCCGACCGTAACAAGCTCACCGTTATGGAAGCGAACGCCGTCACGCAGAGTGAAGGTATAGACGTCGCCGGTATCCGATATGGTGCAGCTGCTTGCAACAGCGGGGACGAGATTTCCGTCGGTGTCGGGCTTCAAAAGGCCCTCGTACACATTAAAAAGGACTTCTCTGGTTCCTGCCGCCGTTGTATTGTGGGGGTCAAGACTGTCGTCCAATTCCTGGGCAATGCCGACGACGATGCTGCTCGAGCCGTCGCCGTTTACCTCGGGAGCGGAGCCACCCGGTCCATTGGTTTCTGCCTCGCCGGGCGTGTTGGTTTCCTGGGGCTTGCCGTCTCCGCAGGCGCAGAGTACAGCAGTCATCAAAACCAGGGCCAGAACGAGAGCCAAAATACGGTGTGCTTTTTTCATTTGTTTCTCCTCTGAAAAAACATTTTTTGGGTGGACCCTGTCCGTATTCAATTGTCCGCGTGAAGTATACATAATTTTTGTAAGAAATGCAAGCACTTTATTTAGAAGCGCGGCGGCTTTTGACATACCATATAAGGAAGCACAGCGGCAGCAGCGCCAGCGAGAAGGTGAAGTTCAGCGCGGGGAAGAGGTCCTTCGACAGATGCATGATGCGGAAGGAGTTTCCGCCGATAACGAGCGTCCCGGCCCCGGCCAGAGCCCAGCAGAGCCAGACGAGCCAGCGGTTCCCCCGCAGGGAAAAGAACCTTTCGCCCTCCGCCTTCGGCGCGGACAGGTCCAGGGCCCGCGCGAGCAGCTTTGACGCGATCTTCAGCAGAACGGAGGAGAGAATGAAGTCCGGAAACACCCAGAGGCCGATTATGATCGCCTCGAGACGTTCGACAGAGCTGAAGAGCGTCAGCTCGCGGATTATGGTGAAGAAGGGGTGCGCCAGATTCTGCGTCAGCTCCAGCCCCAGCAGGCCGGGAACGGCCACGCAGAGGAAAAGGAGTATCATAACATAGGTGAGCGCCCAGGTGATGAAGCGCCCCGCGGAAAAGCTCTCTTCCGTGTGGTCCTCCAGAAAGCTGAGGTAAAAGCTTATGGAGGCGATGTTCATCAGCTGCACAACTCCGCGGAAAGCGGGGGCGGCCCCGTTCTCGAAGGGCGGCGTCAGCTCGCTGAAATCGACGTCCGGCAGCGCAAACACCGCGAGAACGATCAGGACCAGCAGCAGCACGGGGCGGAACAGCATCGCCGAGCGGGCAAGCGCGCGGACCTCGCCCAGCGCCGCGATGAGGCACATCGCGAGCATGACGAGTATCAGAAAGACCGGGCGCGTGTTCGGAAAGATGGTCGAGATGAACCTGTCCGCGCCCGTGCAGAGATGATAGGAGCAGTAGAAGATCAGCCACAGGCCGGTCGTGCCGAGAACGAAGCGTCCGGCGCCGGCGCCGAGCGCGCCCAGAACGAGCTCTTCCCCGCCGAGAGTGCCCGCGCGCTTTCTCAGCGCGGCGTAGAGCAGCGCCATTATGACCAGCGGCACGGCCGCGAAGAGGACGGAGACCCAGCAGGCGCGCCCGGCCTCCAGCGAGAGCTGTCCGGGTATGCGCCGGACGGTCGGCGAGAGCAGCCCGACAAAGGCCAGCGCCGTCAGCTGTGTGCGGGATATGGTGTCGGATCTGTTTGTCATGCCGTCTCCCTTCCCTCTGTCTGCGCCGGCCTTGTGAGGTCATAGCTGCGCTCGACTGTGGCTTCCGCCGTTACGCGGAACTCCGCCTGCGCCAGCTGCTCCGGCCAGCTCCCGTTCAGCGCGGAGAACTGCTTCGGCTCCGCGCGCTGAGCCATCACGCCGAGACCGAGGAAGTCCGCCTTCAGCTCCCGGGACTTATTCAGCACCGTCTCCGCCCACTCACAGACGGTCGATTCCAGACGGCGGGCCAGCTCCTCCGGTGAGCCGGTGCTCAGCAGCGTTTCCGGGTTTTCAAGCTCGACGATGGCGCTTTCCAGCCGGAAGCTGACGTCGAAGCGGACCGGCCTTCCGTTTTCCCAGACGGGCGTGATGGCGCATTTGCAGCCGGTCAGCGTGACCTCGGTCTGTCCGCCCTGCCCGTCGGACAGCGAAACGGGCAGAGCTGCGGCCCTGTTTGTCAGCATCCCGACGGCCGCGGCGGGCTTTCCGAGTATCCAGCCGGCGGTCCTGCCGCCGCGTATGACGCAGTAGCCCGTTGGGATGGCGGTCTTGCCGCCGCCCTCGGCCTCGCTGCTGACCTTGTCCATGTCCCTTATCTCCAGCGCTACGGCCAGCGCCGCGCCGCTTCGGGAGAGACGGCGCACAACGTCGCGGCAGGTCGTAAGGCAGACCTCGCCGCGCTTTTCCGCGTCGCGCTCGAGCGAAGCCAGAACGGCGGAGACGTCATAGCTCTCGCCGCCCGTGCCGTCCACCAGCTCCTGCGCCGTGCCGCCGCGCACGACATACATCGAAATGCCCATGCGCAGCATCGGCGAGCGGTCGATATAGTCGAGATAACGCTCCAGCCCCTCCCCGGCGGCGCCGCTGCCGAAGATGAGGTACTGCGTGTGCGCGTAGTAAAGGTCCTCGCTCGCGGCGTAGTCCTGGAGCGTGGATATGGCCCCGGTTATGCCGGAGGACGTCGCGTGCATGAGGACGGGGGAGGCGTTTTCCCCGACGCCCGGTCCCGCCGCGATGGACAGCGTAGTGCCGTCCCCGCCGGAGTCTATGCCCATGACCTCGATCAGGCGTATCTGCTCAAGCTCACGGTAGTTTTCATATATCGAGCCCGAGAGCGAGCAGCCCTGCGCCAGCGGCAGCAGAAGCGATAAAATTATAATGTATATGAGTTTGTTTTTCATTGCGGCGCTTCCTTATACAATATAATAATATAATAATATTTATCGCTGCGTCCGCTTGTCCGGCGTGTCCAGCGCGGGGTCGCGGAATTTCCTGTGGCGCAGCGGCGGACGCAGTATGGCCCTGAGCGCCTGATACAGCCCGCGGTCGGATATGGGGGAGAGATAGTCGACGCCGAAGCTCTCTATCGTCGCAAGGTGATATACCAGCATGGCGACGCCGGCCATCAGCCCGTACATCCCCGCCGCGATAGCGCACAGCACCATGAGGAAGCGGCACAGCCGCACCGCCGTGCTCAGGTCGGGACTGGGTATGGTAAAGCCGCATATGCCCGAGAGGGCGACGATGATAACGGCGATAGGACTGATGACGCTTGCATCGACCGCGCTCTGTCCGACGATCAGCGCGCCGATGATGCTGACGGTCTGTCCGATGGAGTCCGGCAGGCGCAGCCCGGCCTCCTGCAAAAGCTCAAAGGCTATCAGCATGCTCAATACCTCGATAGCCACGCCGAAGGGCACCTGCTGCTTGGCCTGTATCATCGAGATGAGCAGCTTCGTCGGTATCATCTCCTGATGGTACATCTCGACGGCGACCATGAAGGCCGGGAGCAGGATGGCCAGCACCAGCGAAAGATACCGCAGCACGGTCAGCGCCGTTGCCACGGCATAGTGCTGCGCGCCGTCGTCGGGCACATGCATCAGCCGGAAAAAGGTCGCGGGAAGCAGAAAGCCGAGCGGGATGCCGTCGATGAGGATGCCTATGCGCCCGGCAAGCAGGCTCTGCGCAAAGAGATCCGGCCTTTCGGTGTGCAGCAGCTGGGGGAAGGGCGAGCGCGGATGGCTGATGATATATTCCTCCAGGCTCGCCGTCGTCAGCATACCCTGAATATCGATGGCGTCCAGACGGCGCATCAGTTCCTCCACGCGCGCCCGGTCGGCAATGCCGTCGTAATAGAGCACGGCGACATTCGTCGTGCTCTTGCGCCCGATCACGGTCTGGCGGAGCTTGAGCGCCGGGTCGCGCAGCTTGCGGCGGATAAGCGTCGTGTTCGTGCGAAGCACCTCCACGAAAGCGTCCTTGGCGCCCTTCACGCTCTTCTCGGTCGAGGGCTGCTCGATGCTGCGCGCGTTCGGGTTGCGCACCTCGAAGCAGACGGCGCGCTGCTCGGAGTCGAAAACGACGGCGCAGAAGCCGTTGACAAGGAACCGGCAGAGCTCGTCCGTCGTTTCGGCGGGGCTCATGCTGCCGCTGTAGACAGCGCCGCGCTCGATAAGTCCGATGCAGTCGCGGGCGCTGTGCGCGTCCTCAAAGCGTGCGGCCTCCGTCAGCGGGCGTATGATGCTCTCGGCAACGTCGCCTCCGGAAACGACTCCGTCCAGATAACAGACGACCGCGCGTATATGTTTATTCCCGCCTACATATATCTCCCGGTGCTCGAAATCCTGGCAGTCGGAGAATATGGCGCAGAGAGTTTCGGCGCATACGGGACCCGTATATTTCGTGTCGCGCCGCGGGTGAAATGGGGTCTTGTGTTTTTTAAGCAGTTTCATACTCGGATTATGCCACATATAGTGTCCGTTTATGTATGGAGGGGCTTTTTAAGAAAAATATCGAAAAAATTGAAAAAAAGTGTTGACTTTGGTTAAAGAGGGTGGTATATTAATCAAGCGCTCGAGAGAACGACAGGAACTTAAAA
>CAKSXP010000056.1 GCA_934515035.1 uncultured Oscillospiraceae bacterium | reverse complement strand
CGCAGCTTGTACCGTCAAAGACAGCATTGGCAACGTCTGATACTTCGGCTCGTGTGGGCCGCGGATTGCGGATCATGGAATCGAGCATCTGTGTAGCGGTTATGACAAGCTTGCCCTTCAGAATGGCCTTCTTTATCATCTGCTTTTGCAGTACGGGCACCTCATATGCATGTATCTCAACGCCAAGGTCACCGCGTGCGACCATGATACCGTCGGCGGCGTCAATGATTTCGTCGAGGTTGGCAATGCCTTCGTGGTTTTCTATTTTTGCAATGATCCTTATGTTGTCGGAGCCATATTCCTTAAGAACATCACGGATATCATATATATCCTCCGCTTTTCGAACAAAGGAAGCGGATATAAAATCGAAGTCATTTTCGGCTGCGAAGCGTATGTCGGCCTTGTCCTTATCGGTGATGGATGGGAGGTCGATTTTGATTCCCGGAATGTTGATGCTTTTGTTATTTGAGAGTTCACCGCCGGTTACGACAGTGCAGCATATGTTGTGGTCGTTAATTTCATCGACGACGAGTTCTATAAGCCCATCGTCGATCAGAATGTGACAGCCGTGGGACAACTCGCGGTGAAGCTCATCATAAGTAACAGAGACGATCGTGCTGTCACCGGCGGCTTCGTCGGTCGTGAGGGTGAACTTTTCGCCGGCGCGCAGCGTTACAGGACCGTTTGCGAAAGTCTTGATCCGGATCTCAGGTCCCTTTGTGTCTAGCATTGTAGCGACCGGAACGCCCAGTGCATCGCGAACACGCTTGAATTTTGTGAGCATTGCCAGATGGGTCTCATGCGTCCCGTGAGAGAAGTTGAAGCGGGCTGCGTTCATTCCGCCCAATATGAGCTTTTCCATGATCTCTGCGTCATCACAGGCGGGACCGAGAGTGCATATAATTTTTGTTTTACGCATATTTCCTCCCAGACTTAATGGAAATGTTACAATCATTTGTACCAAGTATGATTATATATTACTCTTTTCGTGTTGAATTTACAATAGGTTTTTTGCGTAAAATAAAAAATCCTGCGGCCCTTTCGGACCGCAGGAAAATTGTTGCAGGGGCTATGTAATTACATATCCATTGCGGCGTTGTATCCGGCGTGTACAGCCTGTGTGACCTGCTGCGGGCGGATGCAGTCGCCGACGGTGTAGATCTCGGGAACGCGGGCTTTCATAAGCTCGTCGGTCTGGGCGGTCAGGCTGCGGAGACCAACAGAGGAAATAACGGTCTGGCCCTCGATAAAGACTTCTTCACCGGTCTTGACGTCAACGGCCTTAACTCCGTCGGGAGTGACTTCGGTAGCACGGACGCCGAGGTGGAGGTTGACACCCTTGGACAGCTCAGCCATAAGAGCGATCTTGTGATAGTGGTTGCACTCGGGAGCGACGTCATCCTGCATCTCGATGATGTGGACTTCGTGACCCTTGTTGAACAGATCAAGACCGATCTCGCAGCCGACAAGACCGCCGCCCATGATGGCGACCTTGTGGGCAACTTCGGGCTCGCCGTTGTCGTACATCTGAGTGGAGATGATGACGTTGTCGCCCTTGATGCCGGGCAGGGGCAGAACGATGGGCTCGGCGCCGATAGCGATGGCGAGAACGTCGGGAGCAAACTCTTCAACAAATTCCTTCGTGACGGGCTTGTTGAGAATGACATTGACGCCGACGCGCTTGCACTCACGCTCGAGGAACTGCTCATAGCGGTAAAGATCGACCTTGAAGTCCTCATACTGAGCGAACTTCAGCGCGCCGCCGAGATGACCGGCAGCTTCGCAGAGCGTAACGTCATGTCCGCGCTCAGCGGCGGTGATGGCGCACTGCATTCCGCCGGGGCCGCCGCCCGCGACGAGAACTCTCTTCGGGGTGGTGGGCAGGGGAGCGTTCTGGTTCTCAAGCTCGCGTCCCATGATCGGATTGACGCTGCACTTGAGGATGTGCTGATCGGTCATGCTGGCCAGGCAGGTGGAGCAGCGCAGGCAGGGACGGATCTCGTCGTCCTTGCCAAGACGAGCCTTCTTTGCGATGTCAGGATCAGCGACGAGGGCGCGTCCGATCGCGCAGATGTCGGCCTTGCCGGAGGCAATGATCTCTTCCATCTCTTCGGGAGTGGAGAGGCCGCCGACGCAGGCGATAAGGGTTTTCTTGACGTGCTTTTTGATCTCTGCGGCGTACTTGACATTGCAGCCGTGGGGAACAAACATGGAGGGATGGCCCAGACGGGACAGCTCGGGATAATAGGAGTTGCCGACGGAGCAGTGCAGGATCTCGATCTTGCCATCGAGCAGCTCGGCGAGCTGGCAACTCTCCTCGACGGTGATTCCGTCCGGAGCGTCGGGAGTCAGCTCGGGGAATTCGGTGGAGCTTATACGAACCTCGATCGGGAAACGCGGACCACACTTTTTGCGGACGTTTTCGATGCACTCGAGCAGGAAGCGGGCACGGTTCTCGATGGGTCCGCCATACTCGTCGGTGCGGTGGTTGCTGGTGCGGGACAGGAACTGTCCGCCGAGCCAGTGATGTCCGGCGTGGATCTGGCACATATCAAATCCGGCGTACTGAGCAAGCTTGGCTGCATCGCCGAAGGCTTCTACGATCTCGTGGATGAAATCCTTGCTCATCTCGATGATCTCAACGCCGTAGTCATCGACAAAGGCACTCGGGCCGTATACCTTTCCGTCGGGGACGAAGAAAGGCTCGCACTGGTTGCCGCCGTGGGAGAGCTGGATGTTGGCGATAGCACCGTGCTGCTTGATCGCATAAGCCATCTGAGTCAGAGAAGGAAGAACAAGCTGGTCCTCCCACATCTTGACCTGCTTGGGATGGTCCGTGCCGGTTTCGTGCACGATGCAGTCTCCGACGGTAACTATGCCGCAGCCACCCTGAGCGCGGCGCTTGTAGAAGGAAATGTTGCGGTCGTTATGATGACCTTCGTTGTCTATTTCCGCCTGAGATGCGGGTGCAGACATTATGCGGTTCTTACAGGTGAGCGTGCCGACCTTGACAGGCTCGAACAGGTGGGGAAATTTCAGCTCAAACATTTTTCTTCTCCTTTTGATATTTGTCTGAATGGGCTTTGATATATGAAAAGTTATCAAAGGTAAACTGACAGACGATGTTACCATCGGCTGACAAGGACAAACACGACTGACGTATGATATTCCGGCGAAACCGTGATTGCCTTTGTCAACCGATGCTGAATGGTGCATATAACAATGAGCATACTGCGCAAAGTGCAACAAAACTCAAGACTATACAGGAGCGCGGTGCTGCCGCGCCCCTGTATAAGGATTAAAGGTTCGATTAGGGATGGTCGTCTTCGGGAATACCGTTGTCCGGGAAATCGGGAATACGGTACTGGCCGATTCCGTCGCCATCGAGAGGAACGTACTCGTTGCCGTCGGCGTAAGTCTTATAGGGCTCAGGCGGCATAACGGTGCGCTGGGGAGCGATGACGGGCCAATAGTCCATGTTTGCGGGGCCCTTGCGGTCCTTCTCCAGGGGAGGACCAGGCATCATGCCGTTCCAGATCCAGCCGGAGCTCTTCATGGCTTCCCACTGCTCGCGGCCGGGGTTGCCGGTTGCCATACCGACGTTGAAGTCGAGCATGACCTGATTGTGCAGGACGCGCCACTCGTTGTCCTCATAGACCCAGTTCTGGCCATAACGCTCCCACATCATTCCGCCGCGCTTGAAGCCGGAGGGAGACAGGTCAGCGAAGAGGATACCGGGGGTATAGAAGGTCGCACTGGCGTTCTCGCCGTCCTCGGCCATCTCGATAACGGGGGAGGCAATAGCGTGCATAACGGTGCCGCCGCCGATGAAGTAGTAGTCCTGAGCGTTCTTGGCAACCATTTCCTTGACCTCGGGCCACTTCTCGCTGATCATGTCGTACATCTTGTGGGACATGATCTCCATGCCGTTGGACCAGCCGATAACGCAGTGATCCCAGCCGATCAGGCCGCCGAAGCCGTGAGCGGAAGAGATCTCGTCATGGCGCTTGGACCACAGAACGGAGGAATAGGGGGAGTCGGGGCGCTCCTCGGTGGAGTGATAGTAGCAGTGCAGAGCGTATTCGGACTCAATGCAGTTCGAAGCCTTTGCAAACTGTATTTTCTGATGGGTAGTAAGATTTCTTTTCATTTCGGCGCCTCCTTAACCTTTGTAATTGGGATTGCCGGTAGGTCCGCAGTTGACGGTCTCAGCATAAGTATTGTGCGGAGTGGGCAGCGGGGGATAGTGGGACCAGTTGTACTTGACGGTATATGCATCCATGGGAATAGTCGGGGTTCCGAACTCAGCCTTCAGCGGGTTGGGGATGGACTCGTCGCCCGTGATGGTGCTGGGCTGTCTGCCGAAGTCGTCTCCGGCCTCGCAGAAGAGGTCCACGCCCATGAAGTAGTGCCAGATCTTCCAGCCGTCGGCTTCCTTGATGAAGTCGATGCCGATCTTGGCGCTGTACCAGGTGGCGACATCCTCGGAGCCGGCCTTCTCGACGTCATACCAGATGGCGTAGAAAATGCCCTGAGCGTTGTCCTCGTTGTGGGACTGTTCGATGACCCAGGAGGTCATGGGGATCATGCCGGCGACGAACTTCTCGACCTTTGCGGGATCGAGAACGTAACGCTTGATCTCGTCCATTCCGACGTAGTAGCCCCAGTTCATGCCGTAGGAAGCGGTCTTCATATTCTCGGGCTCGGAGACCCAGCATTCGGCAAGAGCTCTTTCGCGGTCGTTGTTTGCAATGTGGAAGGAGAATTTGTGAGCAACATTTCTCATCTCTTCCAGATCCCAGGTACGGCGGATCTGAGTATCATCGTCGTACACAGGTCTGTTAAAATAACCATAAACACCCATTACTGAAATCCTCCCTTCTTATATTCCGTAGCTGAACGTGTCAGCAAAGGTTTTGTAGGGCTCCGGAACTTTGGCCAGAGGCTGGAATCCGCGGCCGGGATAGTAGGCATCGTGGATCTTCTTCTCGACGGTCGGAGCGGGCAGCGGCTTGAGCAGCTCGGCAAGGCCGGCAAACTCGGGCAGGGGCTCTTCCTTGCCGTAGGGCTTGGCAAAGTTGATGCCGACAGGGGCGCCGAGGTCGATGATGTTCTGCATATGCCAGATCTTCCACTCGCCTTCAACAAGGATAAAGTCGGCGGCTATGTAGCCATATGCCCAGTAGGAGAAGGGGCCTTCGGGGTGGATGTTGGTGTCGCAGCCGGCAACGTGCCAGAGAGCCTTGATGGTCTGGCCATCCTCAGCCTGCTCGATGACAGCGTTGGAAAGTCCGTCGACGTCGATTGAGCCAACACCGTGGATTTCCTTCTCGGTCTTGCCCTCGAAGTACTTGGGCAGAACCTTCATCATATACTCGGTACGGATCCTGGTGTTCTCGTCGATGGCAGCATAATAGCCTCTGACGGCCTCGGGTCCAACATAGTAGCCGTCGTTGACGCCCAGAGAAATATCGGGCAGGTCTGCCCAGTAGGTGTCAACGAGCTTGGCTTCGTCCTTCAGCAGCACCGCATAGACGTACTTGCCCATGATGTTCTGAATCTCACGGCGGTCCATCCATCTGTCTGCGAGCTGCTCAGTGGTAAACTCGGTCTTACTCATTGGGAAACTCCTTTCTTATCTAGCAATGGAATCTGCAAGAAATCTGTACCTGTTAACACAACATACAAGATTGATTATATTATAAATAAACTGGTATGCAATGTCAACAAAACATTCATTCCGATAAAAAACAATTTTTGTTGTTAATATTGCAATCTGCGCAGTTGCATACGAAAATACATACAAATGGTCAAAAATGTCCGCGAATGACGGACACGATTGTATAATTGTATGACATATTACATAAGGGTAATGAAAGACAATATACAAGTGCGTGCGAAAAGGTGGATATTCTGTGACGCATGTATCAAAAATGTGCAGAACGACAAAAACAATTGCTAAAAGCGCTTCCCGGCTGTATACTGAATATAAATGCATTTACATAAATACTTATCGCGGAGGAAAAAAGGTGGAACAAAAGAAATCTACAATATGGACTTATAATTTTGTGGCGCTGTTCATAACGACCTGCGTCATGTTTTTCGGCCAGTTCATGATGAGCACGCTCCTGCCGAAGTACCTGAGCAACCTCAGCATAGGCAGCTCGGTGATAGGCGTTGTCGTAGGCATGTTTTCGGTCACAGCGCTCGGCACCCGCCCGGTCACGGGACCGCTTATAGACGGCGGCAACAAGAAGCTGCTGTATATGCTGATGCTGGGCCTGATAGCTGTGGCTTCGTTCGGTTATGCATTTGTTTCGACTGTCCCGATGCTCATTTTCTTCCGGCTGCTGCACGGCATCGGTATGGGCTGCAACGCCGCCCTCGGACTGACGATGGCAACGGATTGCCTGCCTCAGGATAAGATGGCTTCCGGCATCGGCGTTTACGGCATGAGTTCCGTTCTTGCAACGGCATTTGGGCCGGGCATCGGCCTCGCTGTTGCGGAGCGTTTTGGATACAGGATAGCCTTCTGCCTGTCTGGTGCGCTTGTTGTTGTATCGATAATAATCGCTGCTCTTATGAAGATAGAGCGCGACCCGAACCGCAAGATAGTGTTCCGGCCGGATAATATTATTGCCAGGGAAACGATCATCCCCGCCTGCTTCCTGACACTGTGTAGCATCGCAAGAGCAGGCATGGTGACTTACCTCGTCATCTATGTAACGGAGTACAAGGTGATAGAAGGTATCTCAATCTATTACATCGTAAACGCCGCCGCCATGCTCATTTCAAGGCCGCTCATCGGAAAGCTGTCCGACAGGTTCGGCACGCATAAGGCGCTCATTCCGTCTTATATCGCCTTCGCCGCGAACCTTATCCTGCTTGCGTTTGTAAAGAATAGCTGGCAGCTCTGGGTCTGTGCGGTGCTCAATGCCTTCGGGACCGGAACGGCACAGACGATGCATCAGGCTCTGTGCATGCAGGTCGTGCGTCCCGACCACCGCGGAGCGGGCAGCACAACGGCATACATAGGCATAGATATCGGAGACCTGCTTGGTCCTATTATCTGCGGAGTTATAGCCGAGGCGTTCGGATACAGCCATATGTTCCTGTTCTGTCTGATACCGCTTGTGCTGTGCGTTGTTTTCCTGTTCACGTGGATAAAGGCCAAGGGCGGCATTCCGAAGCCGCCTGCCGAAGAGATAAAATGAAAATTATTTCCGAGCGGAGACAGTTCCTCAAACTTTTTGCCGCGCGGCAAAATGCGCAGATCCGGATACCGGGTCTGCGCATTTTTATTGCGATTTATGGCATAAGTGACAAATGTCTGGACTTAAAACGGTGCGCCTATTATAATAAATGCAGTAAAACATAAATTGCGCTTATAAAAAATAATGGGGAGTTATTACTTATGAGACTTATGGTCAACGACAACTGCTGCGTTTGTTCAAACTGTTCGAAAGCTTGCCCGACAGCCGCTCCGTATTATGACGGGGACAAGATCGCAATCGACCACAATAAGTGCATGCAGTGCGGAAGCTGTATTGAAAGCTGCATGCTTGGCGCAATATATGATGCGGACGATCAAGCTGCCGCTCCGGAGATACACGCTCCGGCAGAGATGGAGGCTGATCTCTGCGTTATAGGCTGCGGCGCGGCCGGAATGATCGCTGCAGCGCGGGCCGCCGAGGCGGGAAAGAGCGTTATTCTTCTTGAAAAGGGAAAGGGAGTGTCCGGCTCGACTCCGTACGCGACCGGACTGCGCATGATGGACAGCAAATGGGAGCGTGAAGCCGGAATTCCCTCGCGCACGCAGAAGATGATCGATTCCGCCGTCAAAAACACGGGCGGTACGCTTGATAATCAGCTTATCACCAATGTGATGCATGCGCTTCCCGGATTTTTTGACTGGTGCTGCGAGTGGGATAACCCGGAGGAGTATTTCGAACTGAAGAATAACCCATTCGGGGAACTGACGGTTGACTGCATCGACTCCGGGCATGGCGCAGGCATTTATGTTTCCGCAAAGCTGCCTAAAAGACTGGTGGATTTGGGCGTGAAGGTGATGGCATATACCGCGGCAAGGGAGTTCATACTCGACGGCGGCAGAATAACCGGCGTACGTGCGGAGGACACCGGCGGAGAGGTTGTTGTTAAAGCAAACGATATCCTCATTGCCACGGGAAGTCTTATCAACTGCCCGGAACTTCTGGACAAGGTAGAGCCGGGATATGCGGGCGCGTTCACCCGCCGCTACGGACACAGGATCTACACGCTGACGGGCGACGGCGTTCTCATGGCGCAGCGTGCCGGGATCCCGATAAATTACGAAAAGATCGCTATTGCATACATAGGGCATCTCTGCATGCCGGTCGATATGCAGGGAATACATTTCGGCCGGCCGATCGATACGGAAATGCTCTGTCAGATAGATAAAAAAGAGGCTGTGCGCGTTAATCTCCGCGGAGAGCGATGGATAAACGAGGATTTCCAGGGGAATATCGCACCGGCGATGGTCAGGCAGCCCCTGGCGGCGTCCTTTACTGTCATGGACCACGATCTGCTCATGAAGATTCCGGAGCTTCCGGGAGACGTTAGACCCGGAGAACCGATGATGCCCGGTATGGGACTGACTCCGGGTGCTGTGTACGGAAAACCCGTCGATCTCGACAAGCTTCATGAGTTTGCAGAGCTGAAGGGAAAGCATCTGCTGATCGCGGATACGCTTGAGGAACTGGCGGGGAAGATGGGCGTGCCGGAGGAATCGTTTGTAAAAACGATCATAGAATACAACACCGCCTGCCGGGAGGGAAAGGACAAAGCCTTTGGAAAGGCGGCGGAGTATCTGCATCCGGTTGAGAAAGCCCCGTTCTATGCCTTCAGCACGTTCCTTGCGGCTGACGGTGCGTTCGGCGGCATCGAGGTAAATCCGGACATGCAGGTCCTTGGCCGAGACGGAGCTATCGAGAACCTGTATGCTGCCGGGGATGTCTGCTCAAGCTACTATGCGCTGGGTGACGGACGAAAGAATACGATCATTAATGACTTCTCATGGGCTGTGGCGTCGGGCTTTATAGCAGGAAATGCGATAGCGGCAAAGCGAACGGGTGTGCCGCAGTGATGTAAGGGCAAAAAAGTATCCCGCAGTTAGCTGCGGGATACTTACCGGCATATTCAGTTTACGAACATGTGGCTGCGCTTTCTGAAATAGATCCGGTTTATGATTATCATTATGATGCCG
>CAKSXP010000055.1 GCA_934515035.1 uncultured Oscillospiraceae bacterium | reverse complement strand
GTCGGTGATGGTGTTTTTGGTATATGGCGTAAGTATGATCTTGTCCAGGATCTCCTCGCGGCGCTCCTCCGGAAGAAAAGCGAGCATCGTTTTGCCGATGCCGGTCGCGTGCATGGGAAGGTTGAACACACGCGTCAGGTTGGGAACGCGCTCGGGGAAATATGCCTTGAGCAGAAGAACGTCATCGTCTGTGGACAGGACGCCGAGATGTATCGTCTGGCGGTACCGCGTCAGCAGAGCGCGCAGATAGGGGTTTGCCGCCTGCATGACCTTCAGCTTGTGGGGATATGCACAGCTCATGCCGTACATCTTTGAGCTCGGCATATATTTGCGGGTCAGCGGTTCCTTTTCGAGATATTTGCAGGCGACGAGCGTGTTCACAAGGCCGTGTGCCGTTGTCCTGCTCAGGCCGAGCGCGGCGCTCAGCTCCTGAACGCTCATGGGCTGGTTTGAATTGCATACGGCCTCAAGTATACCAAGAGCGCGGGCGACTGATTGTATGGGAGAGTATTCCTTGGTTTCAGCCATGTGAACTCACCTCTTAACTTGAAATTTGTCACCATTATAGACATTCGGATAACCCTTGTCAACGGAAAATGCCTTGATTGACAGGATTTTGACCCTGCCATAGAATATGGCGCTGTTATATAATATATCCGTGCCATTGTAAGCCGATGGCAATCTAAAAACAGAAAGTGATGGTGCTGATGATATTCGAAAAAGATACCATTATCGGACAGACTCTGTCTGAGGAAGAAATTACTATCGCTTCCGGAGTAAAGCTGTCCGCACCCGAGGGGAAAATGCTTACGCTGACCGAAAACGGACGCGAGATACCCGCCGAGCCCGGCACATATACCAATGCCGTTATCAGCGTTACGGAGGATTTTCCCTGCCCGGTCGATGATTTTGATACCACGGGATACCGTACCGCCCTTTACGTCAAGGACGGAGAGATCTTGCCCGAGCGCAGCGCACAGTCCGCGCTCATGGGCGGCGAGTATGATGCAAAGCACATGAAAAATGTCCGCGTCCGCTCCGATTCCCCCTGCTTCAATGCGCTCATCGTTGAAAACGGCGAATACGATGTCGAGGGGCTCGATATCGTGATGAACGGCCACGGCGGAAACGACTTTTCCGGCTGGGGCTCCGGTATGCTTTTCGCGGGCGAGGCAAAGGCGGAGGTGCGTGACCTGCGCGTGCGCAGTCACGGCGTTATACGCAATGCCGTAACGGTAGCGGACCATGCCGAGGTCGTGTTCCGCAATGCGGACATCGACTGCATCGGCGGCACCGCCGCAGAGCAGAAGCAGCTGAAAGATGAGACCGGCAATATGTCCGGCGTTCCATGGGTGCTTGGCCTGCGCGGCACGAACCGCGCCACAAACGTTGTCGGGAGCGGCACCGCCAGCTATATCGGCAGCAGGATCAGGGCCGAGGGCTGGGGCGTCCTGTCCACGGACGGCGTCGATATGCCGAAGACCTTCGGCGATTACTGCGTGCGTCTGAACGTTGTGGACAGCGAGGTCGAGATAACCGGCGAGAGCGGCTATGGCTCGTATTCGATCGGCGCATGCCGCAACACCTTTGACAACTGCCGCATCAGAGTTCCCGACTACGCCCTCATCGCGGCGAATGAATATGCCGCCTGCGATTTTATAAACGGAACAACGGTCGATTCCGGCCGCTTCGGACTTATGTGGCATGGAAACCAGCACGGAGAGGCCGTGATAGAGAACGCGGTGTTCAACACCGGGATGACGACTTTCCTGGTAAAGGGCTGCTATCCCGAGCTGAAGGTGAAAAACTCCGTGATAAAGTCCGGAAACGGCGTTATCATGCAGCTCATGGATAACGACGACCCCGGCATGTTTGACGACGGCCTGAGGATCGAGGTCGACAACCTCATTCCCGTAAAGGATCCCGGACACGACGTTCACGGTGAAAACTTCACCGACTGCCGCATGTTCACCTTCGACCTGAAGGACTATTCGACCGACCTGAAGGCATATTTTTCCGACATGGAGCTGGAAGGTGACTTCTATAACTCCACAACAAATGCCTGCCGCGTCGGCATGGTGCTGCCCGAGGGACCGCCGCCCGAGCCGCCCAAAAAGGACGAGGGAGAGCCCGACGGAGAAAAGGCGCCGCCTCCTCCGCTGCCGCCCTCGACAGATAAGCCTGTCAACATGATACTCTCGTTTGAAAACGTGAAGCTCCGCAGCACGATATCCTCTTCCGTGTCAAAGCACAATGTGCCCTTTATCACCAAGGCGCTGAACCTTGAGATGGGCGTTGTGTCAAACACGCCGTGTCCCGCAGTCAATAACGGCGTGATCGTGAAGCTGCTGGGCGATACGGTCTGGAACGTCGCCGGAAAGTCCTTCCTGACCGCGCTGGAGATCGGACCCGATGCAAGACTGGAGGCTTCGTCCATGACCGTCAACGGAGAAAAGACGGAGATAAAGGCCGGAAGCTATAAGGGCCATATCGTCCTCGAGGCCTGACGGCTGAGCCCGGAAAAAAACCAAACTGCCGCAGAGCATTCTCTGCGGCAGTTTTTTTAATCTGTTCAGTTGTCCACATCGAGGTATTCGAGGGTGTCCTTCTTTTCCGCCATGCTGTCACCGTGCTTTACGAACAGCATGGTAACGAAGCTCAGCGCAACGAACAGGGCCCCATATGGGAAGAGAAAAACATATCCGGCGTCGGGGTCGGCGCTGCCCAGCAGCTTGTATCCGTATTCGAGCACGGCGCCGGATAGCACCGGCGTTATGATCTGGGCGGACTGTGATGCGGTGTAGTAATAGCCCGTGTATTTTCCGACGTCCGCGCCGCGGCTCATCTCAACGACCATGGGATAGCTGTTCACGTTGATGGAGGCCCAGCCGAAGCCCGCGAGGACGAAGAAAAAGAAGATCAGGCCGCCGAAGGTCTTGAAGAAAATACAGCTTCCGAAGGCTATCGTCAGCATGACAACGCCGCCGAGTATCGTTTTTTTGCGGCCGATCTTTGTTGCGACGATGCCGACGGGAATATAGCTTACGATGGCGGCGGCCTGCGCGATTATGAGCGTGTAGGCAAACGAACCGCCGGTAAGCCCCCAGTAGACGTTGGCATATTTGGAGAAGCTGGTCGTTATGGCGTTATAGCCCATGAACCAGAGGAAAATCGACGCGAGTATGAACCGGAAGGAGCGCCTGACCTCCGGGGACATGGCGGCCCCGGAACTATCGTCCGTTTCGGGCTCGTCCGCAACGCCGAGAGCCTCCGATTCCTGCTGTGCGAGCCGGACGAGCTTTGGTTCGCGTATCGTTGCGACGAGGACCAGCAGGCATATGAGCATGAAACCGACTACAACGGCGAAGAGCGGGATATAATCAGGGTCGGGGGTATCGCTGACGAGGAAGGATATTGCGCCGAGCGAGAGGATGCCGCCGACGGCGCCCATGAGGTTGATGATGGCGTTTCCCTTGCTGCGCAGCGGCTTGGGCGTTACGTCCGGCATAAGCGCGACGGCGGGAGAACGGTAGACGGCCATGGAGACGAGCAGCAGGCCGAGAGCGGTAAGAAACAGCGGCAGAGAGGCCATCCTGTCCGCGACCGGCAGGATCATCGCAAAGACGCAGGCGCAGAGCGTGCCGGCGATGATATACGGCATGCGCCGGCCGATGCGCGTGTTCGTGCGGTCGGACAGCGCGCCGAACAGCGGAAGCAGGAACAGTGCCAGAACGTTGTCAAGAGCCATGATGACGCCCGAAACGGCGTCGTTGAGATCGAAGGTGTTTTTGAGTATGAGCGGTACGATACTGTCGTATATCTGCCACAGCGCGCAGATGGACATAAAGGCAAAACCGACGAGGATAGTGCGTTTATTGTTCAGCTTCATTAGATCAACCAACCTTTCCTGCAATGATTTTAACCTATTGTCGGCCGTGCCGCAACAACAAATTGACGCAAGGGCGGCGCAGTGGTAGAATAAAACCGTTCAGGAGGTGAGCTTTGGAATGAAAAAAGCACTGAAAATAATACTTCCGCTGGCAGGGGCGGCGGCCGCCGCGGCAGCTGCGGCCGTGTTTGCCGTCGCGCCGGGAAAGGCGGACGAGACGCAGAAGGCTCCGTTCATGCGGCGGAATTTTGCGCACAGAGGGCTGCACAAGCTGGACAAGTCGGTGCCGGAAAACTCGCTGTCCGCGTTTCGCAGGGCCGCGGAGGCGGGCTACGGCGTGGAGCTGGACGTCCATATTACGGCCGACGGTGAGATCGTCGTTTTCCACGACGACGATCTGGAGCGCATGTGCGGCGTACATGGCAGCATTGAGGAAATGACCTTTGCCGGGCTTTCGGAGCTGTCGCTGCTCCGGACGGAAGAACGTATACCGAAGCTTTCGGAGGTTTTCGAGGTCATCGACCGCCGCGTGCCGGTCATAATCGAACTCAAGACCGGAAAAAACAACAGGGAGCTCTGTGAAAAGACGCTGATGCTCATGGATGATTACGGCGGAGAGACGTGCATTGAGAGCTTTGACCCGACGATCGTGCGGTGGTTCCGCCGGAACGCACCGGATGTCCTGCGCGGACAGCTTGCCTGCCGCCCCGAAAAATACGGGGAAAAGACGAAAAAGCCGCTTGCGTTCATCCTTGGAAATCTGCTGACGAACTTCCTTGGGCGGCCGCATTTCATAGCTTACGGCATCGGGAAGAAACCGCTTACCGTCAGGCTGTGCGAACGCCTCGGCGCGATGAAGGTCGCGTGGACCAGCCACGGGCTGGACGCGCAGAGGGACAACGACGCTGTGATCTTTGAATATTACCGCCCGCCGAGAAGCTATTAAAAAAGCCCGCTTTTCTGCCGGCGGAAAAGAAAACCGTCTCCGGAGAGTAAACCTCTCCGGAGATGGTTTTTATTGGGGAAAATACAGATACAAGGATACGAGATTGGTACTATTTCACAAAATTTTAAAATGTTTTGACAATAATGTGTGCATATATTACTATATAAATAGCTCAATATGTTGGCCAGGTGAAAGATAGCAACAGAGGGAGAATCACGATGAGCAAAAGGCGTAATCTGAATAAAAAACAGGCGATTTTGATTTCGGTGACAGTTCTGCTTCTTGTTTTCGCCGCTGTAATTGCGGCATTCGCCCTGAAAGCGCCCGGCGAGCCGGGAGCGGAGACGATGCAGGAGCTTTTTCTTGATATATATCCCGACGTACGGGTCAGCGGTATGTGCAACTATATGCAGTTTAATTATGACGAACTGACAAACTGGGCTCACACGATCGCAGTCGTGACGCCGCTTGACGACCTGACGGCCGAAAACAGCTATGGCATCTCTGAAGATGGGGACAGGTTTTTCAACGCACATTCCGTGCGCGAGGTTCAGCTGGTCGAGGTTTTTAAAAATGAAAAAGGCTATAAGGATACGATGAGGATAGCGGAGAAATGTGTCGTGCTCGAGGACGGCACGCTTGTTGCGGAGGAAGCCTGCTACCCCATGCAGCGGGGAGACTATTATCTCGTGTTCCTGACCGACAGCGGCTATGGCTATCCGCTGTCGCTGAGCGCGGACAACGGAAAGTATGACCTGACGCATCTGCGGCTGAACAACAGGCCGCAGCTTCTGGTTGAAATGCTGTATGACCTCGGCCTGGCCGGGGGCACCGGCGTCCTCTCCAGAAGTATGGATATTCTGACGGATTTCACGGCGCCGGAGTGTCTCTGGTATGTTGAGGAAGAAAGCTACAGCGCCCTTGACGCACGCACGGACTGGCAGTCCGTGACGCTGACGACGCCGTATACCGACAGCAATATGACGATAGACTTTGTATATGCGGCGAATCCCACCGGAATGTTGGCGAAGCTCGGCGACTGCATTTACAAAGCCGGATAACGCCGATCGTAAAATAAAATTCTCCCGCGTCCAATTAAGGACGCAGGAGAATTTTTCTGCCGTGTTCAGGCGATAGCCATTGCCAGCGCGTTTATGAGCATGTGGAAAATGATCGGTACCCATATCGTCCGGCTGCGGTCATACAGCCATGCCAGCACAAAGGACACGGGGATATACTGGAGCATATAGATAAACAGCGAGGCGTCCGAATATGCGATGGCGTACTGCCAGATGTGGTAAAAAGAGAACAGCAGAACGGAAACGACGTAGGCCAGCACGCGGTTCTTTTCGCGCAGCGTTCCGAAAACGATCCCGCGGAAAAGCGTCTCCTCGACGACCGGCGCGAGAAAGACGGCGAGGCCGAAGATCGCGCTGTAATCGCTCTGCGCCATTGTGTCTATCGCTTCCTCGTTCGGGTTCATGACGTTGCCGACGATGAGCTCGAGCACGATGATCGCGACATAGGACAGCAGCAGGTCGAAAAAGTATCCGGACAGCAGACAGAGCAGGTTTCCGATCTTGTGATCGAGCAGAGTGTCGAAATCCGTCCTGAGGTAGCCGCGGAGGAACAGCAGGATATATGCCGTGCCGATGCCGTAATACAGAATGTTTATCGTTCTGTCGCTGAGTCCCGCATCGGAGACAAAGGCGAAAACGTTCAGCATAAGCGGCAGAATGAGCAGATGCACGGGCAGATAGCACCAGCCGAGGATCCTTGCCGTTTTGCTCATATTGAGTTTGAAAGGGGGCTTTTCATAGGCAGGCATCAGTCGTTTACCATCCTCTTGAGTTCATATAGCAGATTCAGCGCCTCGAGCGGGGTAACGGTGTCGGGACTCAGCCGGCGCAGCTTTTCCCGCACCTCGTCCGCGCCGACATCGCCCAGCGTTATCTGACTCTCCGCCGGTGCGGCGGCCTTTACGGGAACGGCGGATTTTCCGCCCTCCAGCTCGCGCAGATAGCCCTTTGCCTTGGCTATCACGCTGTCCGGCACTCCGGCGAGCTTTGCGACCTCTATGCCGTAGCTGTCGTCCGCGGCTCCGCGCACGATCTTGCGGAGGAAGATGAGCAGGCCGTTCTGCTTCTTTGCGGTTATGTTATAGTTTCTAACGCCTTCGATCTCGCCCTCGAGGGCCGAAAGCTCGTGATAATGCGTTGCGAACATCGTTTTCGCGCCAAGTCTGCGCCTGTCCGCGCAGTATTCGAGCACGGCGCGGGCGATGGCCATTCCGTCGAAGGTGGAGGTGCCGCGGCCGATCTCGTCGAGAATGAGAAGGCTCTTTTTCGTCGCGTGCCCGAGTATCGAGGCGACCTCGTTCATTTCGACCATGAACGTGCTCTGGCCGGAGGCAAGGTCGTCCGAAGCGCCGATGCGCGTGAAAACGCGGTCGGTGATGCCGATGACAGCCTGCTTCGCGGGAACGAAGGAGCCCATCTGCGCCATCAGAACGATGAGCGCCGTCTGACGCATATAGGTGCTCTTACCGGCCATGTTCGGGCCGGTTATGATAGCAACGCGGTCCTCCCCGTCGTTGAGGAAAACGTCGTTCGGAACGAACATAACGTCGTCGCGGGCAAGCTCGACCACTGGGTGACGTCCCTCGGTTATATGCAGCACAGAGCCCGTATCGACCTCCGGCATCGTATAGCCGCAGCGGACGGCGACCTCTGCCAGCGAGCAGAAAACATCCAGCTCCGCGACCCCGTCGGAGGCCCGCTGGACCCTGTCCACCTCCTGAGCCACGGCGGTGCGAAGCTCGGAAAACAGGCGGAATTCAAGCTCGCATATGCGGTCGCGCGCGGAAAGCAGCGTCGTTTCCAGCTCCTTGAGCTCCGGCGTGAAGTAGCGCTCGTTTGAAAGAAGGGTCTGTTTTCTTATGTAGTCCTCCGGCACGGGCACGTCTCCCGCGCTTTTGGGTATGTCGATGTAATAGCCGAAAACCTTGTTATAGCCGACCTTGAGCTTTTTGATGCCCGTTCGTTCGCGCTCGCGCAGCTCGAGATCCGCAACCATCTGCGCGCCGTTGTCGCGCACCCGGCGCAGATAGTCCAGCTCTTCGTTATAGCCTTCGCGCATCATGCCGCCCTCGCGGACGGAAAACGGGGGTTCGTCGCATATCGCGCTTCTCAGCCTTTCGGCAAGCTCCGCCATCGTGTCCATGTCCGCGATATCGCGCAGAGCCGCGCTTTTAACGCCGGAGAGAAGCCTGGTAACGTCCGGCAGCATGGATATGTATCCGCCGAGCGCCTGCATGTCGCGGGCGTTCGCGGAGCCGTATACCGCCCTGCCTATGAGGCGGCGCATATCGCCGATGCCCCGCAGCGTTTCGCGGAGCTCCGCGCGGAGTATCGAGCCGTCGAAAAGCTCGCCGACCGCGGTCAAACGGCGGCGTATTGCTACCGGGGACAGCAGCGGGCGCTCGACCCAGGAGCGGAGAAGCCTTCCGCCCATCGGGGTAAGGGTCCTGTCCAGCACCCAGAGCAGACTGCCGCGCTTTTCGCCCGTGCGCAGATTTTCCGTCAGCTCAAGGTTGCGGCGTGTCGTGTAGTCCAGCTCCATAAACCGGCCGGAGGATATGAGATCGAGAGAGTTTATGTGGCTCAGGTCGAATTTCTGCGTTTCCTCGATATAGCTGAGAAGGCCGCCGGCGGCCATAACGGCGGCGCTGTCATCCTCCAGTCCGAGAGCGTCAACGTCGGTCACGCCGAAGCGCTCGCACACACGGGCGCAGGACTGCATATAATCAAAGCGGCCGCCGCCCTTTTCGACCATGCAGTCGAGACGGCGCAGAAGAAAGTCGGAAACGGACTGGTCCTCCTCCGCGCCGGTGCTGAGCACGGCCTCTCTCGGAGAAAAGCGTCCCAGCTCGTTTATAATGTGCTGCGCGCAGTCCTCGTAAAAGGAGGCGACGCAGAATTCGCCCGTCGAGATGTCGCAGAAGGCGGCGGCGCCGCTGCGCTGATCGAGCCAGACAGAGCAGATATAGTTCGACCTGCCCTCGTCGAGCATGGAGCTCTCCGTTACGGTGCCGGGGGTTATGATGCGGATGACGTCGCGGTCAACAAGCCCGATGGCTGTTTTGGGGTCCTCGGTCTGTTCGCATATCGCGACCTTGTAGCCCTTTGCTATCAGCCGGGCGATATATGCCTCGCTGCTGTGATAGGGCACGCCGCACATGGGCGTCTGCTCTTCCTTGGCCTTGCCTCTGTCGCGCGTTGTTAGGGTGAGATCCAGCTCGCGCGAAGCGGTGATGGCGTCATCGTCGAACATCTCGTAAAAGTCGCCGAGACGGAAAAACAGCAGACAGTCCTGATGCTGCGATTTGATCCTGTTATATTGCTTTTTCATCGGGGTGAGCTCGGCCATTTTTAAGCTTCCTCCAATTGTCTGTCTGTATTTACGG
>CAKSXP010000054.1 GCA_934515035.1 uncultured Oscillospiraceae bacterium | reverse complement strand
GTGTCGAATGTAAAGGGAAAACCAACCAATTCCGAATTTATCGCCATGATCGCAGACTGCCTCAGTCTCAGAAGAAAAGCCAAAGAATTCTGATCTTGGCTTCTTCTGCTGAACTGTGTCTATATACCATAATTTCAACTAAATCGGCGCTTCCGGGACTCTTTCCTCTCCCGGAAGCGCTGTTTTTTGCTTTCCCGATATGACTGCGCGCCGGAACGATCCTGCAATTTGCAATAACTCATATTGCAAAGTACACGAAAAAAATGTATACTGGTCTTATTATGGAGATACCACCGGTAGAAACCAAACATACACAAAGAAGGAGATCAGAAAATGGCAAAGGATCACGGAACGATTTATTGCCCGGCGCCCCCGCTGAGCGACCCCGAATCCAACTTCAAAGGCTTTAATCCAGGGACAACGCTTCTCCCGCGCGGTTATGTCCACGAGGAAGGCGCACTGCCGCTTCCCTGTGAGATCATAATGGAGCGCGACGTTGCCGTTACCCTGCGCGACGGCGTCAAGATATACGTCGATATCTTCCGTCCCAATACGGACGAAAAGGTTCCCGCACTGCTCAACTCCAGCGTTTTCGGAAAGAACGGCTCATACATAACTCTCAACCTCATTGCAGGCTGGAACAACGTGCCTGACCGCTTCGGCATCCCCAAGGGCACCCTTTCCGAGCTCCAGACCTGGGAGGGCGCAGACCCCGCCTTCTGGTGCAATCACGGCTATGCCATCGTCAACATGGACCTGCGCGGCATCGGCATGAGCGAAGGCGACGCTCACTACTTCGGCAACCAGGACGCCGAGGACAACTACGACGTTATCGAATGGCTCGCAGTTCAGGACTGGTGCAGCGGCCATGTCTCCATGTGCGGCAACAGCTGGCTGGGCATCACCCAGTGGTACGTCGCAGCAAAGCGTCCGCCCCACCTCACCTGCATCGCGCCCTGGGAAGGCCACGGCAACATGTATGTTGACGAATATATGCGCGGCGGTATCACCAACTGGGCGGCAGTCCGTCTCAAGATGGGCTTCGGCAATCAGCGCACCGAGGATCTTCCCGCCGAGATGGAAGCATATCCCCTCATGAACGAGTTCTGGGAGGAAAAGATCGCCCCGTTCGAGGACATCGTCTGCCCCGCATATGTCGTTGCCAGCTGGTGCTCCAATATCCACTGCCGCGGCACCTTCGAGGCCTGGCAGAAGATGTCGTCCAAGGAAAAGTGGCTCCGCGTTCACAACACGCAGGAGTGGCCCGATTTCTACGACGAGTATCATTCTCAGGATCTTCTCAGATTCTACGACTACTATATGAAGGGCAAGAACAACGGCTGGGAAAACACGCCGAAGGTCCGCATGTCCATCCTCGACCCGGGCGGACGCGACAGCATCGACCGCATCGAAAACGAGTTCCCGCTCGCCAGACAGCAGTTTGAAAAGCTGTATCTCACCCCCGACATGACCCTCAGCCACGACAAGCCCGCGGAGCATTCGACCGTCGTCTATTGCGGCGACGACGAAAAGGGCGTTGCCCGCTTCAAGATCCGCTTCGACAAGGAGACCGAGATCTCCGGATTCATGAAGCTCAAGCTCTGGGTAGAGGCCGACGGAAATGACGACATGGATATCTTCGCCTCCGTCTGCAAGATGGATGCCGAGGGCAAATATGTCTATCACAATGCACGTCTGCGCCTTTATAACGGTCCGGACGAGCGTCTGCGCGTTTCCCTGCGCGAGCTCGACGAGGAAAAGAGCACGCCGGAGCAGCCCGTCCACACCTTCAAGCACCCGCAGAAGCTTGCCAAGGGCGAGATCGTTCCCATTGAGATCGGCCTGTGGCCCACTTCCCTGCGCTTCCATGCCGGCGAGCAGGTCGAGATTGCCATCTCCGGTATGCCGTATGAAATGCATCTGTCCGACTTCCCGGGCAAGACCCTGCCGACCATCAACAAGGGCAACCACATCATCCACATGGGCGGAGAATACGACTCGCATCTGCTTGTTCCGTTCATTCCGGAGAAATAAGGCTAATTTGTCCGGCTCATCCGTAAGAAACGGACCTGAGCGTTAAAAAAAGAGAGACTGCACAGTTTGCGCTGTGCAGTCTCTCTTTTTTTGGTTTTTTATTTCTGTCCAAGCTGCTTTGTCTTTTCAAAGGCCGCGTTGACAGCGTCAATGCAGGCGCTGCGGAAAGCGCGGCTCTCAAGGGCGTGTACGCCGGCTATCGTGCTCCCGCCCGGACTGCACACCTCATCCTTCAGCATTCCGGGGTGGCGTCCCGTGGAAAGCATGAGCTCCGCCGCACCCGCCAGCGTCTGTGCCGCGAACGTCAGCGCAAGATTTCTGGGCAGGCCGCACATGACGCCGCCGTCCGCGAGCGCCTCAATGAACATATAGGCAAACGCGGGACCACAGCCCGAAACGGCGCTTCCTGCGTCTATCTGTCCCTCGTCGATAAGCGCGATCCAGCCGGTTTCCTTCAGCGCCGAGAGCGCCTCGTCCAGCTGTTCGGAGCTGACCCTGTCGTTGCTGCAGCAGAGCGTCATGCCCCGGCCGACAGCCACCGGCGTGTTCGGCATTATGCGTATGACGGGATATTCTCCGCCTGCCATCGCGCAGATGCTCTCCATGCTCAGTCCCGCCGCCATCGTGACAAGTACGGGCGGGGTCTTTCTCTTTGCCAGTTCCCGCTTTATCCCGGCGAGCATATTCTCCATCATCTGAGGCTTGACGCCCAGAAATATATAATCGCACCGGCGGGCGATCTCCGCGTTGTCCTCGATATGTACGCCGCAGGCATCCGCGAGTGCCTGCGCCTTGGCTGCGTTATGTCCGCTGACCGCGATCTTCTCCGGATCGACCGTTCGCGCGGCCGCTCTGACAAGCGCGCCTCCCATGTTTCCGCATCCGATAAAGCCCAATGTGTAATCCATAATTCCTCCTCAACGGATCTGACCGTTTCCCTTTACGATATATTTGTATGTGTTCAGTTCCCGCAGCCCCATAGGCCCGCGGGCATGCAGTTTCTGCGTTGAAATGCCCATCTCGCAGCCGAGTCCGAACTCTCCTCCGTCGGTAAACCGGGTGGACACGTTCACATATACCGCCGCACTGTCCACAAGCCTCGTGAACTTTTCGGCATTTTCCGTGTTTTCCGTTACTATCGCGTCGCTGTGGTGCGTGGAATGCCGCGCGATGTGCTCTATCGCCTCATCCACATCCCTGACAACTTTGACAGCCAGGATATAATTGAGAAACTCCGTGTCAAAGTCGCGCTCTCCCGCAGGCACTCCGTCGATCACCGCGGCAGCGGCCGGGTCAAGACGCAGTTCAACGGGCGTGAGTCCGCGCATCGCCCTGTCGTCCGTCAGGCGCTTTTTCAGCATGGGCAGAAATCTCTCCGCTGCGCTTTCCGCAACGAGGCAGACCTCCTCGGCGTTGCAGACGGACGGACGGCTCGTCTTTGCGTTTTCGATTATATCCAGCGCCATGGAAAGGTCCGCATCCCCGTCCACATAAACGTGGCAGATGCCCGTTCCCGTCTGAATGCAGGGCACCTTTGCGTTTTCAACGCAGGAACGTATCAGTCCCGCTCCGCCCCTCGGTATCAGCAGATCGACATATCCGACGGCGGTCATCAGCTCAACGGCGCTGTCCCTGCTCGTGTCCTCTATCATGTTTATCAGGTTTTCGGGCAGTCCGGCGGAAGCAAGGCCGCGGCGAAGCGCGGTCACGACAGCGTCGGAGGACCGGAACGCCTCCTTCCCACCGCGGAGCACACATACATTCCCGCTCTTGAGCGTCAGCGCTGCGGCGTCAGACGTCACGTTCGGGCGGCTTTCATATATTATCGCGACAACGCCCATGGGAACGGAGGTCTTTTCGATCACCATCCCGTTGGGGCGCTCCACCCTCTCCAGCACGGCTCCTACGGGATCCGGTAGCTCCGCCACCTCGCGTATGCCGTCCGCCATGGCGCGTATGCGCTCCTCCGTCAGCGTCAGCCGGTCGAGCATGACCGGATTCATGGTGTCCCTTGCCGCTTCAACGTCCTTTGCGTTCGCCGCGAGTATGGAGTCTGTTTCCGCCTCCAGCCCGGCTGCCATTGCGAGCAGTGCGGCATTCTTCCGCTCCGTTGAGAGCGTCGCGGCGGCTGTCTTTGCCGCTCCTGCCTGTGTCAGTATCTCCCTTGTCGTCATTTATCAGCCCTTCTTTCCCAAAAAGCGGGTCCCGACGTTCTTGCCCTCGACTATGTCATAGAGCAACTCCGGCCTGCTGCCGTTTGAGATTATCATGTCGCATCCGGCGGCGGTGCATATCTGCGCGGCATGGAGCTTTGTCTGCATACCGCCCGTGCCCAGCGCGCTTCCCTTTCCTCCGGCAAGCGCCAGCACCTCTTCCGTCAGCTCATCCACCTGATGAATGAGCTTTGCATCCGGATCCCTGTGCGGATCGGCCGTATACAGTCCGTCAATATCGGACAGCAGCACGAGCATATCCGCCTCCACCGCGACCGCGACGATCGCGGCCAGCGTGTCGTTGTCGCCGATGACTATCTCATCCGTGGCCACGGTGTCGTTTTCGTTGATAACGGGCAGAACACCGAGCTCCAGCAGCCGTCCGAGCGTATTGCGGAAGTTTTCGTACCGGTCCCTGTGGTTCACGTCGGAACCGGTTATCAGCAGCTGCGCGACGGTATGGCTGTACATCGAGAACAGGCGGTCATATGTATACATCAGCTCGCACTGTCCCACCGCGGCGGCTGCCTGCTTCGTCGGCATGTCGGACGGGCGCTCTTTAAGCGAGAGCTTGCCCACGCCCATGCCTATCGCTCCGGATGAGACAAGAATGATCTCCATACCGAAATTCTTCAGGTCGCTGAGCACCTTGCACAGCTGCTCAACTCTTCTTATGTTCAGGCAGCCGTTGGCATGCGCCAGCGTCGATGTTCCAACTTTTACAACGATTTTCATTATGTATCCTCCGAAGCATTTGCCGTTTTTTTCAATATAGCATACTTCCCGCGCCCATTTCAATCCCCATTATCTGTTGATGCCGGCCGGGTCTCAGTCATCCAGCTTTTTGCCGCAGAACTGGCAGAACTCGCCCTCGTTTTTTCCAAGCTGCTTGCCGCAATGCGGGCATTTGATGAACAGAAACTGCGGGATCAGACACGAAAACACCGTTATGGCGCCGATATACATGAACGGCTCCCAGATGTACGCCAGCAGCATGATCCCGGCCCCGGCTATCACCAGCACGTTTCTTACTCTTCTGGCTCTCTTTATCGTCATGCCGTGCTCTCCTTTTATCTGATGAAATGCGTACTCACGTGTTCTTCGGTTTTCGGCAGGCCGAACTGCGCCTTGCCCAGGGCAATGCTCTTTATCAGAAACGCCATGTTTCTCGCCAGCACACGCATGGTCTGCTTTCCCTCTTCGTCTTTGTCGGCCTCTCCCGGCATCAGTCCGTGGATCGAGTTCCAATACTGGCTGGACACCACCGGCATTCCCGAAATGGTGAAATACTTGTTCAGCTCATCAAACGCGGCAGAACAGCCGCCGCGTCTGGCGCACACCACGCCCGCGCCGACCTTCATGGTCTTGTCAAAACCGGTGCTGTAAAAGAGCCTGTCCAGCACGGCGATCAACGTGGCGTTTGCGGAGGCATAGTAGACGGGGCTTGCGGCAACAAGGCCGTCCGCTTCTTCAAACTTCGGCGCAAGCTCGTTTACCACATCATCGAATACACATTTCCCAAGCTCCGCACAGCGGTTGCAGGCAATGCAGCCGCGCACAGCCAGATTGCCCACCTGCACAAGCTCGGTCTCTATGCCCTCTTCCGCGAATGTCCGGCGCATTTCCTCCAGCGCGACAGCTGTATTGCCGTTTGCTCTGGGACTTCCGTTGATGATCAAAACCTTCATTTGGAGCATTCCTTTCCTGTAAAGTATACCGGCGGCAGACGCCGGTCAGATTATGATGCCGTCACAGTGGTCTATCTCGTGCTGAATGATCTCCGCGGTCCAGCCGGTGAAGGTCCTGAGCCTTGTCTGGAACTTCTCGTTCTGCCACTGCACCTTGACCGTCTGAAAGCGTTTCGTTTTCCGCGTTCCGGTAAGAGAAAGACAGCCCTCCTCCGCCTCATACGCGCCGGAACGCTTTACGATAACGGGGTTGAACATGACCATATATTCGCCCTCATTGTCAAAGGCTATGATCCTCTTGCAGACGCCGATCATGTTGGCCGCCATTCCCACACAGCCGTCACTGTGAGCCGACAGCGTATCCAGCAGATCCCGCGCCGCGTCCATATCCTCTGCTCTGGCGGGTTCGGCCTTCCGCGCAAGAAAGACCTCATCTTTGCATATCTCTCGGACCATCGTATATCCCCCTCAAACCGTTCTTTACTGTATTGTACCAGTCTGCCCGAAAATGCGCAAGGTCTGCATCCGCGGTAAACGCCGTCATCAGCCCCGCGCGCGTTTTTCTATCATTTCCTTGCTTCTTTCGGTCATCCGTGCTATATTGTAGGCAGCGCTGACAGGCGTTGTGTGTGTTATGTTCTGCCATGAGACAGAGCATTTTTTATTCAACGCCCTCTGTAAAGGTGATAAAATGCCTCTTATTATCGTTCGCAATGACATAACAAAAATGGCCGTGGACGCCATCGTCAACGCGGCCAACGAGTCCCTGCTGGGCGGCGGCGGCGTGGACGGCTGCATCCACCGGGCAGCGGGACCGGAGCTGCTGGCCGAATGCAGGACGCTTGGCGGCTGCAAAACCGGCGGCTCAAAGATCACCGGGGCATACCGGCTGCCCTGCCGCTATGGTATCCATACCGTCGGTCCCGTGTGGCAGGGCGGCGGCCGCGGCGAGCGGGAAACGCTCGTCTCCTGCTACCGGACGAGCCTTGCGCTGGCGAAGGAACACGGCTGCGAAACGGTGGCCTTCCCGCTCATCTCCTCGGGTATCTTCGGTTATCCAAAGGACCAGGCTCTGCGTGTGGCGGTGGACGCCATCAGCGAATTTCTGATGGACAACGACATGACGGTCTATCTCGTCATTTTCGACCGCAAAGCCTATCAGATCAGCGGCAAGCTGTTCGCGGACATCGCCGAATATATCGACGATCACTATGCGGACGCGCACACCGACTCCCGGCTGGAGCAGCAGCGCCGGATAAACACTCTCGGAAACCGGCCACTGGCGGTCTGCGAGGATGCCGCGCCGCAGTTTGCAGCGGCCTCCATGTCCATCCGGGAGCTGGACGACATGCTGGAACGTCTGGATGCGGGATTCTCCGAAACGCTGCTCAGGCTCATCGACCGCAGCGGCAGAAAGGATTCCGAGGTATACAAAAAAGCCAATGTGGACCGAAAGCTGTTCTCCAAGATACGCAACAATCCGGATTACAGGCCCTCCAAGCCTACGGCCATCGCCTTTGCCATAGCGCTGGAGCTGGATCTGGCAGAGACCCGCGATCTCATTGCCCGCGCGGGATACGCTCTCAGTTCCAGCAGCAAGTTCGACGTTATCATCGAGTATTTCATCGTGCACAAAAAATACGATATATTCGAGATCAACGAGGCGCTGTTTGCCTTTGACCAGAGCTTATTGGGAGCATAAGGCTCCCGCCGGAATCGAAAGGGGCGGTCACGGATGTATTATTCCGATCTCGTAAAAAAAGCCTGCGCTATCATGTATGACGCGCACAAGGACGACCTGGACAAGGGCGGATATCCCTATGTATTCCACCCCTTCTATCTTGCCGTCCAGATGGATGATGAGGACTCTGTCTGCACTGCCCTGCTGCACGATGTGATCGAGGATCACGGCGATAAGTACTCATTCGACTATCTGGTCCGTGCCGGCTTTCCGGAGTCCGTCATTCGCGCACTGCGGCTGCTGACCCATGCGAAAGGCGTGCCCTATATGGACTACGTCAGGGAGCTTGCAAAGGACCCCATCGCCCGCAGGGTCAAGCTGGCGGATCTCCGCCACAACACGGACACCCGGCGGCTAAACGGCGCGCGGACCGGGAAATACGAGCAGTATTTACAGGCGATCCGCTATCTGGAAGAGATCAGATAAGGCCCCGAAAACAGAATATTTGTCGCCCGCCGGGCGACCTTTCCCTCCTTCCGATGCGCTATACTCAAAGCGTAATCAAACGAAGGAGGTTTTTTATTATGACAGAACTGGTTTTTATACTCGACCGCAGCGGCTCCATGAGCGGACTGGAAGCGGACACTATCGGAGGCTTCAACTCCATGATCGCAAAGCAGAAGAGAGAAGCGGGCGGAGCGCTTGTTTCCACCGTGCTCTTTGACAACGACAGCACGGTCATTCATGACCGCCTGCCTCTGGAGAAGGTCCCGCCCATGACGGAGAAAGAATACTTCACCCGCGGCTGCACGGCGCTTCTGGACGCCGTGGGCGGCGCGATACATCACATTGGGAATATCCACAAATACGCCCGCCGGGAGGACGTGCCGGAAAAGACGCTGTTCGTCATCACCACCGACGGTTACGAAAACGCCAGCCGCCGCTATGACTACGATAAGGTGCGCAGAATGATCGAGCGCCAGAAGACAAAATACGGCTGGGAGTTTCTTTTCCTCGGCGCGAATATCGACGCGGCAAAGGAAGCTGCGCGTTTCGGCATCGGGGCTGACCGTGCGGTGAACTACAAGTGCGACGAGGCGGGTACCGCGCTGAACTACGAGGTCATCAGCGAAGCCGTGTGCTGTGTCCGCTCGGCAAAGCCTCTCGCTCCCGACTGGAAGCGCCGCATCGACGCAGATGTTCAAAAGCGCGGAAGATGACGGCCGCGCGGCCGTCCCGCCAAACAAAAAGGGCCGATGACCCGTGCCGTCTCCCGGCTATCGGATCACCGGCCCCGCGTCTCTGCGCCGGCCTTTGCCAATGCTGTTCAGTTAAAGCACTGGGTCCGCCTGCTCCCGCGAATCGCGGTCCGGAAGCTTGCAGACAAATGCGTACAGTGCATCGAGTCCCGCGCTCAGCAGCACGCCGCCGGCAATATCGCTCAGCCAATGCACGCCGGATAGCAGCCGTCCAACCGTCATGAAGACGGCAAGCGCCGCAAGCAGCGCAAGGGCCGCTCTGCGGACAGATGCGCTGCGGATGCGCGCTCTGAGCTGCATCATCGCCGTCGGGATCACGCACAGCGCGAGCATTGTAGTCGAAGACGGGTACGACGCCTCCAAAACGCCTTCTATCACCACGGGACGGTAATTGACAACGGCCTTTTCAAACAGGAGATATATCGCCAGCACCACGATATAAAAAGCGCCGAGCACACGAAGGCTTCGA